>NZ_JBYSXD010000058.1:0-26093 GCF_058781865.1 Arthrobacter sp. FW306-1B-F12A | reverse complement strand
CCCCGCGGCCCCGGCGCAACCCCTAGTCTTCGTCGCTGAAGGCCCAGTCGAACATGTCGAACACGAACTCGGAGAACGTGCCTTCTTCGGATTTCCATTGGCCGCGGGCGTTGTTGCGGCGCCACACGATGGGATCCGGGACGCCGAGGTCGCCTACGCGGAAGCCCCAAGTGAACTGCTCTTCCTCGTCCTCCAAGAACATGAGGAAACCTTCGTCGTCCACTTCGAGCTCTTCGGGGTCCCAGAAGTAGTGGTAGGCCTCCATGAGGTCCTCGCAACCACCGAGGGCGAGGTAGAACTCGCGCAGCACCATGGGAATGGTGAACGAGTGGGCGGACAGGGCCTCGTCCAGCTCAGCGGCGGACAGCCCGTCTTCTTCCTGCCATTCGTCCTCGAGATACTTCGGTACAAGCGCGCGGAACTTCTCGAGGAACATGTCAGTCATGCTCCCATCCTAGCTAATCGCGGCCACGTGAATCGGCGCCCGGGGACACCCCGGCGCGGTGCCATCCCCGGACCGCGAGGGGCACCCGCCAACCACGCCGCCAAGCCACCACCCGGAAGGCGAAAACCCAGCCGGCAACCAAGGCCGCCGTCAGTCCATTGAAGGCGCCGATGTTCCAGAGCAGTGCGGTCAGGGCGGCCCCCGTGAGGGCCGGCAGGGCGTAGAGATCCCGTGCGTTGAAGAGGGTGGGAATTTCGTTGGCTGTGATGTCGCGGAGCAAGCCGCCGCCCACAGCCGTGGTGACTCCCAACAAGATCGCAGCCACCGGATTCATCCCGGCGGCCAGTGCCTTGAGCGTCCCCGTGATGCAGAACAAGGCCAGCCCGCCGGCGTCGAACAGTGTCAAGAGGGACGTGAAGCGCTGGATGCTCGAAAACAGGAAGTACACCAGCCCCGCGGCCAACAAGGGTGGCAGCAGGTACACCGGGTTGGTGAACGCCGCGGGCGGGCCGGCATTGATGACGATGTCTCGGATGACGCCGCCGCCCAGGCCGACCAGCGAAGCCAAGAGGAGCGAGCCGATGATGTCGAACTGCTTCTTGGCCGCGAGCAAGGATCCGGACACGGCGAAAAAGAAGACGCCGGCCAGATCCAGCCATACCAGCGCAAGGTCAAAAGTGAACAAATGCAGCTCCATTCTTCGTTCACAGACGGGCGATCATGCTCGCCCAACGTTACGCTTGCACGCATGAACAGCCCCGTCTTGATCGCGTGCGCCCATGGAACCCGGAACGTCGAAGGGCAGGCCGCTATCCGCCAGGTCATGGCCGAGATTGAGGCCTTGCGCCCCGGCCTGACCGTCGTCGAGGCCTACGTAGACGTCCAGGAGCCCGAGTTGGGCGGCGTGGTGGCCGGGCTCCCGGAAGGCACGCCCGCCGTCGTCGTTCCTTTGCTGCTCAGCACCGGCTACCACGTCAAGGTGGACATCCCCAAGGCGATCAAGTCTCGCCCCGAGGTGACCGCCGCGCCGCCGCTGGGGCCGGATCCGCGCCTCGCGGAACTGCTCGCGGCACGGTTGCGGGACGCCGGCCTCGGCGAGGGCGACGGCGTCCTGCTCGCCGCCGCGGGCTCGTCGCTGCCGGACGGTTCCGTCGATTCGGAAGAGCAGGCGCGCCAGCTCGCCGAGTTGCTGCCGAACAAGGTGCGCGTCGCCTATGGCGCGAGTGCCGAGCCGAACGTGCCCGACGGCGTCGCGGCCCTCCGCGCCGAACTTACCGGCGCGGAAGTCACCGGCGCGGAAGTCACCGACGACGGCGGCCGGGTGGTGGTCTCCTCGTATCTGCTGGCCACGGGCTACTTCCACGACCAGCTGTCCAAGGCCGGCGCCGACGTCGTGACGGCACCGCTGCTGCCCTCTCCGGTGCTCGCGGAGATCGCCTTGGAACGCTACGACGCGGTGGTTGCCGCTCGCTCCTGAGCGGGCATGTCGAATGCACAGCGCGGCCAGCTGAACAAGGCCCGACGGCGGTTCGTGACGAAATGTTTCCCTAGGTGACTTTCCGTTTCCCGGACCTTTGTTACGCCTCTCTGGCCAGCCCTACAGTCGATGCATGACTGATACAGCTCTAGCCGGAGCGTCTGCGGACGAGGCTGCACCCAAGCGCCCGGCCCGCACCGCCCGTCCTGCCGCTAAACCCCATGGCCAGTGGAAGGTTGATGGCACTGCGCCGCTCAACGCCAACGAGACCTGGAAGCAGGAAGACAACGGGCTCAACGTCCGCGAGCGTATCGAGTCTGTCTACTCCAAGCACGGCTTCGACTCGATCGACGGCACGGACTTGCACGGCCGTTTCCGCTGGTGGGGCCTCTACACCCAGCGCAAGCCCGGGATCGACGGCGGCAAGACCGCCACGCTTGAGCCGCACGAGCTTGAGGACAAGTACTTCATGCTCCGTGTGAGGATCGACGGCGGTGCGCTCACCACCGAGCAGTTGCGCGTCATCGGCCAGATCTCCGTGGACTTCGCCCGTGGCAGCGCCGACCTGACGGACCGCCAGAACATCCAGCTGCACTGGATCCGGGTGGAGGACGTTCCGGAAATCTGGCGCCGCCTCGAATCCGTCGGCCTGTCCACCACCGAGGCCTGCGGCGACGTGCCGCGTGTCATCCTGGGCTCCCCGGTTGCCGGCATCGCCAAGGACGAGATCATCGACCCTACGCCGCTGATCCACGAACTCGCGGAGCGCTTCATCGGCGACCCCGAGCTCGCCAACCTGCCGCGCAAATACAAGACCGCCATTACCGGCCACCCCTCGCAGGACGTGGTCCACGAGATCAACGACTTCGGCCTGGTCGGCATGGTCCACCCCGAACTCGGCGTCGGCTATGACCTCTGGGTAGGCGGCGCGCTGTCCACCAACCCCATGCTCGCCAAGCGCCTCGGCGCGTTCGTGAAGCCTGAGCAAGCCGCCGAAGTGTGGCTCGGCGTCACCAGTATCTTCCGCGACTACGGTTACCGCCGCATGCGCACCAAGGCACGCCTGAAGTTCCTCATGGCCGACTGGGGTCCCGAAAAGTTCCGCCAGATCCTGGAAGACGAATACCTCGGCTTCAAGCTTTCCGACGGCCCCGCAGCGCCCAAGCCCTCGACGCCCGGCGACCACGTCGGCATCCACGAGCAGAAGGACGGCAAGTTCTTCATCGGAGCCACACCCTTGGCCGGTCGTCTCTCCGGCAGCCAGCTCGTGAAGCTCGCGGACACCCTCGAAGCCCGCGGCTCCTTCCGCCTGCGCACCACGCCGCACCAGAAGATCGTTGTGCTGGACGTCGCCAAGGAGCAGGTGGAACCGCTCGTCGCCGAACTGGACACCCTCGGCCTCTCCGCCCGCCCGTCCGTGTTCCGCCGCGGCACCATCGCCTGCACCGGCATCGAGTTCTGCAAGCTCGCCATCGTGGAAACCAAGGTCACTGCAGCCACCGCCGTCGCCGAGCTGGAACGCCGCCTGGCCGACCTCGCGGACAGCGGTCAGCTGCCGCAGGCCCTGTCCCTGCACATCAACGGCTGCCCCAACTCCTGCGCCCGCATCCAGACCGCGGACATCGGGCTCAAGGGCATGATGCTGCCAACGCCCGACGGCGACCCCACCCCGGGCTTCCAGGTTCACCTTGGTGGCGGGCTGGCTTCCTCCAACCGCGAAGAAGCAGGCCTCGGACGCACCGTGCGCGGCCTCAAGGTTTACGTCGAGGACCTGCCCGATTACGTAGAGCGGGTAGTCCGGAAGTTCGTGGCCGACCGTGCCGAAGGCCAGACCTTCGCCGAATGGGCACACTCCGCAGATGAAGGAGATCTCCAGTGACCACCAGCACCTCCCTCCGTTCCCACGACGAACTCAAGGCCCTCGCCGAATCCGGTGCCGCCGAGCTCGGCTGGAACGCGCCCGCCCGCGACGTCATCGCCTGGGTTGCCCGCAACTTCGAACTGCCCGCCGTCGCCGTGGCCTGCTCCATGGCCGACGCCGTGCTGCCGGCCCTGGTCGCGGACCAGTTTCCCGGCGTCGACGTCCTCTTCCTGGAGACCGGCTACCACTTCCCGGAAACCCACGCCACGCGGGACGAAGTCGCCGCTAACCTGCGCGTGAACATCGTGGACGTGCTCCCCGAGAACACCGTGGAGCAGCAGGACCGCCTCCTCGGCAAGGACCTGTTTGCCCGTGACGCCGCCCAGTGCTGCGCGCTCCGCAAGGTCCAGCCGCTGCGCCGGACCCTCGCCGGCTACGAAGTCTGGTTCACCGGAGTCCGCCGCGACGAGGCACCCACCCGGACCAACACCCCGCTGATCACCTGGGACGAGGCCAACGGATTGGTCAAGGTCAACCCGATGGCCGACTGGAGCTTTGACCAGTTGGTCCAGTACTCCGAAGACAACATCCTTCCCGTCAACCCCCTCCTGAGCCAGGGCTACCCGTCCATCGGATGCCAGCCCTGCACCCGCAAAGTGGCCCCGGGAGCGGACCCCCGCTCCGGCCGCTGGGCAGGAACCGACAAGACAGAATGCGGACTACACGTATGAGTACCCAAATCACCAACGAGGACCTGGAGCTGTCTGTGCTGGAAACCGACGCTGCTGAGACGCCGACTGCCGCCCAGGCTCTGCGGTCGGCCCGCCTCTCGTCTTTGGACACCCTCGAGTCCGAGGCCATCCATATCATCCGCGAGGTTGTTGCCGAGTTCGAGAAGCCTGCGCTGCTGTTCTCCGGCGGCAAGGATTCCGTGGTCATGCTGCACCTGGCCACCAAGGCGTTCTGGCCTGGCAAGGTTCCGTTCCCCGTGCTGCACGTGGACACCGGCCATAACTTCCCCGAGGTCATCGACTTCCGCGACCGCACGGTGGAGCGTCTGGGCCTGAAGCTCGTGGTGGGTTCCGTGCAGGAGTTCATCGACCGTGGCGAACTTGCCGAGCGTGCCGATGGTACCCGCAACCCGCTGCAGACCGTGCCGCTCCTGGACGCCATCCAGCGCAACAAGTTCGACGCCGTTTTCGGCGGCGGACGTCGCGACGAGGACAAGGCCCGTGCCAAGGAGCGCATCCTGAGCCTGCGCGACGAGTTCGGCCAGTGGGACCCCCGTAACCAGCGCCCCGAACTGTGGAACCTGTACAACGGCCGCCACACCGTGGGCCAGCACGTCCGGGCGTTCCCCATCAGCAACTGGACCGAGCTGGACGTGTGGCGCTACATCGAGCGCGAAGGCATTGAGCTGCCCGGCCTTTATTACGCCCACGAGCGCGAGGTCTACGAACGCGACGGTATGTGGCGCGCAGTCGGCGAGGTTTCCATGCCGCTTCCGCACGAGGAAGTCGTCACCAAGCTAGTCCGCTACCGCACTGTGGGCGACATGTCCTGCACCGGCGCGGTCGTTTCCGACGCCCGCACGGTTGCCGACGTCGTCGTTGAAGTTGCCGCATCCACACTCACCGAACGTGGCGCCACCCGTGCAGATGACCGCATCTCCGAGGCAGCCATGGAAGACCGCAAGAAGGACGGCTACTTCTAATGAGCACCGAAACCGCACTCCTGGAGACCGGCCTGCGCGAATCCACGCTGTTCCGCTTCGCCACCGCTGGATCCGTCGACGACGGCAAGTCCACCCTGGTGGGCCGCCTCCTTCACGATTCCAAGGCGATCCTCGCGGACCAGCTCGACGCCGTCGCCCGCACCTCTGCCGACCGTGGCTTCGGCGGAGCCGGCGCCACCGGCAGCCAGGCCATCGACCTTGCCCTCCTGACCGACGGCCTTCGCGCCGAGCGGGAACAGGGCATCACCATCGATGTCGCCTACCGCTACTTCGCCACCGACCGCCGCAGCTTCATCCTCGCGGACTGCCCCGGCCACGTTCAGTACACCAAGAACACGGTGACGGGCGCATCCACTGCGGATGCCGTCGTCGTACTCATTGACGCCCGCAAGGGAGTCCTGGAGCAGACCCGCCGCCACTTGTCGGTGCTGCAGTTGCTGCGCGTGGCGCACGTAATCGTCGCCGTGAACAAGATCGACCTCGTGGACTTCAGCGAGTCGGTCTTCCGCGAGATCGAGACGGACGTGCAGAAGGTTGCCCGCGAGCTTGGCTTGGGCAGCGATGGGATTGCCGACGTCGCGGTCATCCCGGTATCGGCGCTCGACGGCGACAACGTCGTGGACCGCTCGGACCGCACCCCCTGGTACAGCGGCCCGGCTCTGCTCGAAGTCCTGGAAACCCTTCCGGCCGCCGATGAGCTCGAAAGCCACCTGGAGAGCTTCCGCTTCCCGGTCCAGCTGGTCATCCGCCCGCAGGGCGCGCTGGCTCCCGACGCCGTAGCCGCAGGGCTCGACGTCGAGGCGTACCGCGACTACCGCGCCTACGCCGGCCAGATCACGGAGGGGACCGTGAAGCTTGGCGAAAAGGTCACTGTCCTGAGCCCGGGCCACGAGCCCAGGATCACCACCGTGACCGGGATCGACTTCGCCGGCAGCGAGCTCGCCGAGGCCACTGCTCCGCAGTCCGTGGCGATCCGCCTGGCCGATGAAATCGACATCGCCCGCGGTGACACCATTGCCGCAGCAGGGACGGTGCGCGAGAGCTCGGCCGACCTGTACGCCGCGCTGTGCTGGCTTTCGCCGAAGCCGTTGCGCGAAGGTGCCAAGGTGCTCGTGAAGCACGGGACCCGCACCGTCCAGGCGTTGGTCCGCAATGTGACGGGCAAGCTGGACCTGGCCACGTTCAACGTCGAGGCTGCTTCCAGCCTTGAGCTGAACGACATCGGTAACGCCCAGCTTCGACTGGCCGCGCCGTTGCCCTTGGAGAACTACCTGCACCACCGCCGCACGGGCGCGTTCCTGGTGATCGATCCCGTGGACGGCAACACGCTCGCGGCCGGCTTGGTGAAGGACCACCCGGGCGACCATGAGGACGAACGTTACGTCATCTGACGTTCTCGATGACCGGAACCGCAGCTTGTTTCCCAAACCCGGCCTTCAAGGCTTGGGGTGGGAAACAAGCTGCGGTTTTTTGCATTGGGGCGAGCCGAATTGTGACGCCGCATGAACGTGCGTGACCCCGGGTTTCCGGGTCGTTGAACGGCAAATATGACAGTCCCTATGGTGAATCCATGACCTCATCGGATTGGTCCTTGCCCGCCCGTTCGGGGCGATGTCGCAGGGCCTGATACACGCTCTGCCCCTTCCGCAACGCATCCCAAGGATTTCCCCATGTCAAACACCCCAGAACCCACGCCGCCCGGCTCGAACCCGGGAACCACGCGCATCGTCGCCGGCGAAACCAGCAAGCCCAAGCGCCGCCGCACGCTCGAGATCGGCATCGCCGTCGGGCTCGTCCTGCTGATCGGTGCCGGCGCCGCCGTCGCATCGGTTGTCGCGAAGAACAACGAAACCCAGGCCGCGGCTGCAACGACGCCCGCCGCGGAACTCAAGCTGGGCTACTTCGGCAACGTCACCCACGCCCCCGCACTCGTCGGCGTGAGCAAGGGCATCATCGCCGGCAAGCTGGGCAGCACCAAGCTCACCACCCAGATCTTCAACGCAGGGCCCGCCGCGGTTGAGGCCCTGAACGCCGGCGCGATCGACGCCGCCTACCTTGGCCCGAACCCGGCCATCAACTCCTTCGTCCAGAGCAAGGGCGCGTCCATCAGCATCATCGCGGGCGCAGCCTCCGGCGGCGCGCAGCTGGTAGTCAAGCCAGGCATCAACACCGCCGCGGACCTCAAGGGCAAGACCCTGGCCTCCCCGCAGCTCGGCGGCACCCAGGACGTGGCACTGCGCGCCTGGCTGGGCAAGCAGGGCCTGAAGACCAACCCGAACGGCGGCGGCGACGTCGCCATCAACCCGACGGACAACGCCCAGACCCTCAAGCTCTTCCAGGACGGAAAGCTCGACGGCGCGTGGTTGCCTGAGCCGTGGGCCTCGCGTCTGGTGCTCCAGGCCGGCGGCAAGGTCCTGGTGGACGAGAAGGATCTGTGGGACAAGGGTGCGTTCCCCACCACGATCCTGATCGTGAGCAAGAAGTTCGCTGCCGAACACCCGCAGACCGTGACGGCATTGCTCCAGGGCCACGAAGCCTCCGTCAACTGGCTCAACAGCGCTTCGGCGGCCGACAAGGCCACCGCAATCAACGCAGCGCTGAAGGCGACCGCGGGCAGCACGCTGCCGGCCGACGTCATCGACCGCTCCTTGAAGAACATCACCTTCACCGTGGACCCGCTCGCCGGAACCTACAAGAAGCTGCTTCAGGACGGCGTCGACGCCGGCATCACCAAACCGGCCGACATCAACGGCATCTTCGACCTCCGCGCCCTCAACAGCGTGACCGGGCAGAAGACCTCGGCCGCAGGACTGGGCCAAGACTGAACCGACCGGCCCAACTAGCTCGCATTAATTGTCGTTTTGACGGCTCATAACGACAACAACTGCGAGCTAGTTGGGAAACAACAAGCAACAAACGAAGGACGGGACCATGCCAGTCGTACTGGAACACCTGGGTAAACGCTTCGGCGACGGCGCCCCGGTGCTGGACGACGTCAACGCCACCATCCAGCAAGGCGAGTTCGTCGCCCTGCTCGGTGCGTCCGGCTGCGGCAAATCCACCCTGCTGAACATCCTCGCGGGGCTGGACCAGCCGACGTCGGGCGCTTTGGAGGTGCCCAGCGACGGCGCCGCCTTCATGTTCCAGGATTCGGCGCTGTTCCCGTGGCTCACTGCGCGCGGCAACATCGAACTCGCGCTGAAGCTCGCCGACAAGTCCGGCAGCCAGAGCAAGGCGTCGCGTGCTGCCCGCGCAGGCGAGCTGTTGGACCTCGTCCATTTGGGTGGCGCGGGGGACAAACGCCCGCACGAACTCTCCGGCGGCATGCGGCAACGCGTCGCACTCGCCCGCGCCTTGGCCCAGGACCGGCAGTTGTTGCTCATGGACGAACCGTTCGCTGCCCTCGACGCCATCACGCGCGACCTTCTGCACGACGAGCTCGAGCGGATCTGGAAGGAAACTGGCCGCACCATCGTGTTCGTGACGCACAACGTGCGCGAAGCCGTCAGGCTCGGCCAGCGGGTCCTGCTGCTGTCCTCCCGTCCGGGGCGGGTCGTGGCCGAGTGGAACGTCACCGAGGAACACCGGACCGACGCCGGCCGTGCCGGGGAACTGACTGGAACCATTACCCGCCGCCTGCGCGAGGAGATCCGCCGCCATGCCAATTGAACAAGAGACCCGGCTTGCCGAAGGAGACACCGCCGAGCAAGCTCCACAGTCCCGCCACATCACCTCGCCGTCCCTGAAGGGAAACCCGGACGAACTCCGTGACCTCGAGGCCGGACTGGACAAGCTGCAGTCGGATGCCCACCGCAAGGCGCGCATCGACTGGACCCGGATCATCCTCCCGATTGCGGCACTTCTGGTCCTCATCCTGGCGTGGCAGTTCTATGTCTCCCTCGGTTTCAAGCGCCGCGACCAGGTTCCCGGACCGCTCGACGTCCTGAGCCAGTTCGGTTCCCTCTGGGCCGAAGGCAAAGCCCAGGAAGCCGTCTGGACCTCCCTTCAGCGCGGCGTGATCGGCTTCCTCATCAGCGTCGCCGTCGCCACCCCGGTGGGCCTGCTCCTCGCACAGGTGCAGCCGCTGCGCCGTGCCTTCGGACCCCTCATTTCAGGGCTCCAGGTCCTCCCGTCGGTGGCGTGGGTTCCAGCGGCAATCATTTGGTTCGGGCTCTCGGACGGCACCGTGTACTTCGTCGTCCTGATGGGTGCCATCCCGTCCATCATCAACGGGTTGATTTCCGGCGTGGACCAGATCCCGCCGCAATACCGCAGCGTTGGCAAGGTCCTCGGGGCCTCGCGACTCCAGATGGCATTGCAGATCGTCCTGCCCGCGGCCCTCCCCGGGTACCTCGGCGGGCTCAAGCAGGGCTGGGCGTTCTCTTGGCGCTCGCTCATGGCCGCCGAAATCATCGCGGTGGGCGGCACCATCGGCTTCGGACTCGGTTCGCTCCTGGACCAGGGCCGCACCTTGTCCGATATGGCCACGGTCATGTCCGCGATCCTGGCGATCCTCTTTGTGGGCATCCTGATCGAACTTGTCGTGTTCGCGCCGATTGAGCGCCGCCTCCTGCTGCGCCGTGGCCTGCTCGCGGGCAGCACGCGCTAACTGGCGGGGAACACGCGCTACGGCGCGGGGAACACGCGCTAAGGAATTCCCCGGCTTGTCCCGTGGTTGACGCGGGCATGAAACGAATCGGTTTTCTTTCCTTCGGCCATTGGGGTCCAGTCCAAGGCTCGCGCACTCCTTCGGCCGGCGACGCCTTGCTCCAAGGGATCGACCTAGCGGTTGCGGCGGAGGAACTCGGCATCAACGGCGCCTTCTTCCGGGTGCACCACTTTGCGCGCCAGCAGGCCTCGCCGTTCCCCTTGTTGGCGGCCATCGCGGCCCGGACCAGCATGATCGAGATGGGCACGGGCGTGATCGACATGCGCTACGAAAACCCGCTGTACATGGCAGAAGAAGCCGCGGCCACGGACCTCATCAGCCAAGGCAGGCTCCAATTGGGCATCAGCCGTGGTTCGCCCGAGCCGGCCCTGCACGGCGCCCGGTACTTTGGCTATGCGCCTGCCGAGGGTGAGGACGACTCCGCGATGGCCCGCCGCCACACCGCCGTATTCCGGCACGCGATCGCAGGCCATGGAGTGGCCGAAGCCGATCCCTCCTTCATGGGCGGCGGACGCGGGCTCCTGCCGATCCAGCCGACGTCGTCCGGGCTGCCGCGACGCATCTGGTGGGGCGCCGGCACCCGCAAAACCGACGTGTGGGCCGCGGAACAAGGCATGAACCTCATGAGTTCCACGCTCCTCACCGAGGACACCGGGGTTCCCTTCGACCAGCTCCAGGCCGAACAGATCAGCATGTTCAGGGAGGCCTGGGCGGCAGCCGGACACGGTTTTGAGCCGCGCGTCTCAGTGAGCCGCAGCATCATTCCCGTGGTGGACGCCGAGGACGAACACTATTTCGGGCTCCGCGCCCAGGTGGAAAACCGGGACCAAGTGGGCATGCTCGACGGTGCGTTGTCGCGGTTCGGCAAGAGCTACGTCGGCGCGCCCGATGCCTTGGCCGAGGATCTGGCGCAGGACGCCGCAGTCCAGGCTGCTGACACGGTGCTGGTCACGGTACCCAACCAACTCGGGGTGGAATACAACGCCAAGCTGCTGGGCAACATCGCCAAATACGTCGCTCCCGCGATCGGCTGGGAGGCATCCACCCCGCAGGCGTAATGTGACGCCGGGTTACCTAGCGTGAACTGGTGTTTCCGGACCTTTGAAGCATGTTACGGCCCGGCCCTACAGTTTTTTCATGGCAATACAGGACATCTACCCCACAGCCCTGCGGCTGCTTGGCCGCCCGGTGCTGGTGGTGGGCGGCGGACCCGTGGCTGCCCGACGCGCCAAGGGGCTCCTCGACGCCGGCGCCCGGGTGACCGTGGTGGCCCCCGTTGCCTCTGACGCGCTCCGCGAACTCGCCGCCTCCGGCCTGCTCACCTGGGAGCCGCGCACTTACCTTTCCTCCGACGTCGACGGCGCCTGGTTCGTCCAGACGGCCACCGGCGTTGCCGCTGTGGACGCCCAGGTAGCAGCCGACGCCGAGGCGCAGCGCATCTGGTGCGTCAACGCCTCGGACCACGAATCCTCGGCGGCCTGGACCCCCGCCGTCGCCGTCGTCGACGACGTGAAGATCGCCATCAACGCCGGGGGAGACCCTCGCCGCGCCATGGCCCTGCGCGACGCAGTTGCCACCGCGCTGGAAACGGGAGACCTCCCGCTCCGCCGTCGTCGTGCGTCCACCGGAAGCGTCGCGCTCGTGGGTGGCGGTCCCGGTGACTTGGGACTTATCACTGTCCGCGGCCGTCGCCTCCTGGGCCAGGCCGACGTCGTCGTCGCGGACCGCCTCGGACCGCGCGACTTGCTGCAGGAACTTGCTCCGGACGTCCGCGTGATCGAGGTCGGCAAGACCCCCGGCCACCACCCCGTGCCGCAACTGGAGATCAACCGGATCCTGGTGGAGGAAGCCCTTGCCGGCCACCGTGTGGTGCGGCTCAAAGGCGGCGACCCCTACGTCCTGGGCCGCGGCGGCGAGGAAGCCGAATTCTGCCGGCAGAACGGCGTCGAGGTTGAAGTTGTTCCCGGTGTGACCTCGGCGATCTCAGTGCCGGCCGCAGCGGGCATTCCCGTGACGCACCGTGGACTCGCAAAGGGTTTCAGCGTGGTGACCGGCCACGAGGAACTGTCCGAGGTCCCGGCCCGCCCCGACCACACCGTGATCCTGCTCATGGGTGTAGCCAAACTCCGCGAATCCGCCGCTGCCCTCGCGGACTCCGGAATGCCCTTGGACACGCCGGTAGGTATCGTAGAGAACGGCTACATGCCCGAACAGCGCGTCACGATCGGCACTTTGGCGACGATTGCCGATCAAGCCGAGGCCGCCGGCGTCGCAAATCCCGCAGTGATTGTGATCGGCGATGTGGTGCGTGTCAGCCCGTTTGCCCCCGAACATTTCAAGACCGCTGACTACAGCACCCTGACCCCCAACAAGCCCCGCGTCGTTACCCCTTAGCCCCGTTGCACACTGAAAAGGAACACAGCCGTGTCATCTAGCACCACCGTAGGAACCGCCGCACGTCCGCTGCGCGTCGCCGTCGTCGGCTCCGGCCCGGCCGGCGTCTACGCAGCTGACATCCTGACCAAGAGCGAGGCCGTCAAGAGCGGCGAGCTGACGGTCAGCATCGACCTCTTCGACCGCTACCCGGCCCCCTACGGCCTGATCCGCTATGGCGTTGCACCGGACCACCCCCGCATCAAGGGCATCGTGAACGCCTTGCACAAGGTCCTGGACCGCGGCGACATCCGCTTCTTCGGCAACGTCGACTACGGCACTGACATCTCCATCGAAGACCTGCGCACGCACTACGACGCCGTCATCTTCGCCACCGGCGCCATCAAGGACGCGGACCTGAACATTCCGGGCATCGAGCTGGAAGGTTCCTTCGGCGGCGCCGACTTCGTCTCCTGGTACGACGGCCACCCCGACGTTTCCCGCGAATGGCCGCTCGACGCCACATCCGTGGCCGTGCTCGGCAACGGCAACGTCGCACTGGACGTGGCCCGTGTCCTCTCCAAGCACGCCGACGACCTCCTGGTCACCGAAATTCCGGACAACGTCTATGCCGGCCTCAAGGCTTCCCCGGTCACCGATGTCCACGTCTTCGGCCGTCGCGGTCCGGCACAGGTGAAGTTCACCCCGCTGGAGCTCCGCGAATTGTCCCACTCCAAGGACGTGGACATCATCCTCTACGCCGAGGACTTCGAGTTCGACGACGAGTCTGACCGCCAGATCCAGACGAACAACCAGACCAAGACCATGGTAGGCACCCTCACCAACTGGATCGCCGAGCAGCCCGAGGACCTTTCCGAACTCAAGGCCTCCCGCCGGCTGCACCTGCACTTCCTGCACAGCCCGGTGGAGATCGTGGACTCCGCGGAGACTCCCGGCAAGGTAGCCGCGATCAAGTTCGAGCGCACCGAACTGGACGGAACCGGCAACGCGCGCGGTACCGGCGAGATCGTCGACTACCCGGTCCAGGCCGTATACCGCGCCATCGGCTACTTCGGTTCCGCGCTGCCGGACGTCGAGTTCGACCACCGCCGCGGGGTCGTTGCGAACGACGGCGGCCGTGTCCTGGACGCTTCCGGCGAGCACGTTCCGGGCTTGTACGCAACGGGTTGGATCAAGCGTGGACCCATCGGGCTCATTGGCCACACCAAGGGTGACGCACTGGAGACGGTCACGTACCTCTTGGAAGACCGCGAAAACCTGCCGCTGGCCGCCGTTCCCGAGGCGGACGCCGTCGTCGAGCTCCTGGACGCCCGCGGCGTGAAGTTCACCAGCTGGGAAGGTTGGCTGGCCCTCGACGCCCACGAGCTCGCGTTGGGTGCCGCCGCTTCCGAGGCCGGCACGTCGCACGGCGTCGAGGTCAAGCGCGAACGCATCAAGGTTGTGCCGCGTGAGGACATGGTGGACATTTCCCGCGACGGCGTGGCTGCACAGGTCTAGTTCTACAACTGGGGCCCAAGCAACGCGGGGTCACTTAGCGCCCATCCGGGGCATCGGAATGGGCGTTAAGTGACCCCGCGTTGTTCTTTATCGGGGTTAGACTCTCCGCATGGACGTCGTCGTCGTCGAAACGACCCAATTGGGGGACCGCAGCTACCTCGTTCATGACGGCACTGTGGCTTTCGTGATCGACCCCCAGCGGGATACCGACCGCGTCGAAACAGCAGCTCGTGCTGCGGGGGTTGCCATCACGCATGTCGCTGAGACCCACCTCCACAACGACTACCTCACGGGTGGCCTCATCCTTGCCCGTGATCACGACGCCCGCTACTTGGTGAATGCCGCGGACAAGGTGGCTTTCCAACATGAACCGATTGTTCCGGGGCAGGCGTTCGCTGTAGGTAGGCTTTCCGTCAAACCGGTGGCCACGCCGGGCCATACGCACACGCATCTGGCCTATATTGTTTCGGACCCCGATCCAGGGGCGGGCGTCCGGCAAGCGGTGTTCTCCGGTGGCAGCCTGCTGTACGGTTCGGTGGGCCGGACCGATTTGATTGGCCCGGATGACACCGCCGGACTGGCGCGTGACCAATACGCCTCGGTTCGGCGGCTTGTTGCCGAGGCAGCACCGGACGCGATCCTGTATCCCACCCATGGCTTCGGTTCGTTCTGCTCCATCGGTCCCGCGAGCAGGATCGCCGCATCGACAATCGGAGAGCAGGCCGCCACCAACCATGCGCTCACCGACCCGGACGAAGACCATTTTGTCCGGCACCTCCTGGCGAATATCACGGCCTACCCGAGCTACTACGCGCACATGAGCCCGCTCAATGCCTTAGGCCCGGGCCCCGCGACGCTCCAGGTGCCGGAATCGGTGGAGTCCGCGGAATTGGAGCGCAGGCTCGAGGCAGGGGAATGGGTGGTGGACCTGCGCAACCGGGTCGCATTCGCCGCGAGCCACCTGCGCGGCAGTGTCGCCTTTGAATACGGGACAGGCTCGAGCTTCACGAGCTACCTCGGTTGGGTCCTGCCGTGGAACCAGCCGCTGACCCTGCTAGGTGCCCATGACGACGTCGAAAAGGCAATCCGCGACCTCGCGAGGATCGGAATCGACTCCCCGGATGCAGCTGTCGGCGACGATCCTGGGGCTCTTGCACCAGCCACTGCTTTGGTGCAATATCCGATCACCGACTGGGCGGGGCTGGAGCGGGACCGGGCTTCCGGTGAAACAGTTCTGGACGTGCGCCGAACCGAGGAATTTTCCGCCTCCCATGTGCTCGGGGCCGTGAATGTTCCGCTGCACGAGCTTTTGCTTCGGCTGGACGAACTGCCGGACTCAAGGATCTGGGTGCATTGCACTTCCGGCTACCGGGCCAGCGTCGCCGCAAGCCTGCTGCATCGTGCCGGCCGCAGCGTAGTGCTCATCGACGCACTCTTCCGCGAGGCGGCTCATGCCGGCGTCGAGCTGGTGAGCGCCGCTCCGGCCTAGATGCCCGGGCCACTGCGGACGCTCGCTCAGCTATGACGGCTTTTCGTGAAACCCCCGCTCACCTTTGGGGTGTTTCATATAGACGCCCGCTCACATGATGTGAGCGGGCGTCGGTCAAAACCGCGATAGATGTGAGCGGGCGTCGGGGAAAAGCCGGTCAGATGTGAGCGAGCGTCGGGGAAAAACCAGCCATGTGTGAGCGAGGGTCAGTGCGTGAGCCATTCCGCGGCGAAGTCCAGGTTGCGGTAAACGCTCGCGACGGCGGCGGCCTCGTCGCGTGCCTCGATGGCGTCGGCGAGCTCGTCGTGGCCCTCGTGGGGGATGCCGTTGAAGCCGGCCTTGCGCTGTTGGCGCAGGAGATCGTCGTGGAAGACCCCGCCGAAAGACACATACAACTGGTGCAGCAGCGGGTTGCCCGAAGCCAGGGCCACCCGTTCGTGGAAATCCCAGTCCGCCCGGGCCCAAGCGGGGTAGTCGGCCGCGAGCCATGCGTCGTGGCGTACTTGGAGGAGGGCGCGCATTGCGGCGATGTCCTCGGCCGTGGCGTGCTTCGTGGCCAGTCGGGCGGCCTGGGTGTCCAGCCCCACCCGGACCTCGACCACGTGCTCCTGCGTGTGTTCCTTGTACATTCGTTGGGCCGCGCCGGAGATCTCGCTGGTGGCCCGGACATAGGTTCCGTCGCCGCGGCGAACCTCCAACATGCCGCTGTGCGCCAAAGCTTTGATGGCTTCGCGGAGCGTCCCGCGCGAGACTCCGAGCGAGGCCATGAGTTCCGGCTCGGCCGGGATCTTCTCCTGCAGGGGCCACTCCCCGGACTGGATCATGGTGCGCAGCTGGCGGGTGACCTCATCGGCCAGGACGGGCCGGTGCGAAGGTGTGAGGCTCATGCGACAGGCCTTGGCCCGGCCTTGATCGGCGTCCGCTTGCTGGTCAACTGGTGGCAGGTGACCATGAGGGCCAGGGCAACCGCGGCAAGGAGCGCCAAGGGGAGCGTCCAAGCACCGGTGGCGCTATGGAGCAGGCCCATGCCGAACGGACCCCAAGCCGCAATCAAGTACCCCACGGACTGGGCGACGGTGGACATGGCGGTGGTCTCCGCCGTCGTACGCCCGCTGCGGCTGATGATCACCAGGACCAGGGGGAAGATGCCCAGCCCGAAACCGAACATCACGGCGGGAACCGCGGCGAACGACGTCGGGAGCAACAGCATTGCGGGGATTGCCAGGAGGGTGGTCCCGCTACCCAGGTACAGGGCGGGGCGCATCATGCCGGGCCGCGAGCCGATGGCCAGCAGGATCATGCCCGCTGCCACCGAAACCAGCTGCATGAGCCCGAACTGGAGGCCGCTCTCGGAAGCGCTCAGTCCTTGGCTCGTCAGGATGTAGGCAAACCAGCTCATCACGGCATACGCCAGGAGGGCCTGCAACGTGAAGATGGAAGTGATGAGGAATCCCAGCCGGGTGCGCAGGAGGGGCCACATCGACACGTGCTCCTGGCTGGCCTTCCGTGAAGTGCGATGGGTGTGGAGGACCATCGGGAGGAAGCCAAGAAGTGCGGCGACGCCAAGGAGTCCCCATGCGGCCAGGCCCATCGAGGGCGAGCCCAGCTGTTGGGCCAAGGGGACGCTGACCGCTGCCGCGAAGGTGGCACCTGCGGACATCGTGAAGGTGTAGAGGCCGGTCATCATGGACGTCTTGCTTGCATAGTGCTCGCGGATGTACGACGGCATGGCCACGTTGCACACCGCCAGGCCGGACATCGCCAGCACGGTCCCGGCGAGGAGGGCGCCGGTCGCGGGGATGCTGCGGACGAGGAGTCCGGCGGCCAGCATGGCCAGCGCAACGAGGATGGACTTCTCGACGCCGATCCGGCGCGACAGCCACGAGGTTCCCAGCCCTGCCACGGCGAAGCACAGCAAGGGGATCGACGGAAGAATCGACGCGACGAGCGCCCCGTAGCCGAGGAACGCCTGCAAATCGTGGAACAGCGCCGCCGCGCTGGTGATGCCGGCGCGCAGGTTCAGGCCGATCAGGATGACGGCGACGATCCCGACGACGGCGACCACCCGGGATTTCGGCGCCACCGTACCGCCGCTGGTGGGCACAGTTGTTGCTTCCGTTGCGTGGGGAGTCGGGTGAGTCGAGGCCATGCTTAAAGGTTAGACGTTTGACGTTTGATGCGGGAAGTTTTGTGGTGAATCTCTCCACGCTGCGCAGGAGCCCAACTGACTCGCACTTAATGTCGTATTCAGCCCCGAAAACGACATCAACTGCGAGCTAGTTGGGCTGGCCGACGGCGGCAGGGGACCTTAGCGCGGGTTGCGGGCACCCAGCCGCTGCACCGCGAGGGCAAGCCACAGCTGCACGCGGTCCGGCGTCTGGGCGGGGTCGTAGCCGGTGAGGTCGGTGATTTGCGCCAAGCGGTAGCGCACCGTATTGCGGTGCAAAGTCAGGGCTTCGGCGACGGCGGCCACCGAGCCGTTGTGGTTGAGGTAGCTCTCAAGGGTCGAAACGAGCTCGGAGCCGTGCGTGGCGTCGAACTTGCGCAGGGGAGTGAGCGCTTCGCTGGCCATGTCCGCCAACGGCACGTCCTCGCTCGCGAGCAACAGAGAGGTCAGGCTGAGCCGCTCAGGTTCGTTGACCGGCAAACCGTGCGCCACGGCGTCGCGCGCTTCGAAATAGCTCCAGCGCACGCCGTTCGGCTTGGTGTACGCGCCGCCGATCCCGATCACTGCGTGGATTCCCGCTTCCAACAGGTGATCGCTGAGGTCCTTGGCGAGCGCGCTCGCGGAACTGCCGTCGTCGGGCACTACCGTCACCAGGTCCTTCCCGACGACGGCGGTCACCCCGCCGTCGAGCGACTGCGGCAGCGATGTGCTGCTGAGCTGTTTGTGGTGGGCGGCGGAGACCACCAGGAGCACCACGTTCTTGCGGGTGCTGTTGATTCCGACGCCGGCCAGGCGGCGGGCGCCCTCGACGGTGTCCAGGGTTCCGTGGATGACATCGTCAAGCACCTGGCCCGCCAAGGCCCGCTGGCTCTGGCGCTGTTTGACCATGTTGTTGAGCTCCACGCTGATCAGGTTCTGCGCATAACTGACAATCCCGGTGTCGCCGAAGGGTTGCTTGATCCAGAGGGTGCAGGCGTCGCGGCGTCCTGTCGGGATGGGGAAGGATGCCCAGTCGTCGGCCGTCGGCGCGGGGTTGCCGGCCACGCTGTTGTAGAGCTGCGCGCTGAACTGGGTGAGTGCGATGTCGGACCGGAGCATGCTGCCCAATTGCTTGAGCAATTCCCCGAGCCCGCCACCGGTCAGCAGGGCCCGGGCCAGGATCTGGTGGCCGGCGATAAGGCGCTCCAGCTTGGAGTAGTGGTCGGCGGATTGGGAATCGGCCACGAGTTTGCCGATGGCAATGAACGGGGTCTCGTACGGGACTTCCACGAGGGGCAGCCCCCAGCGGTTCGCTTCCGCAACGAGGGCGGGGGGCACGGCTTCGTGGGTCAGCCCGGTGCCGAAACCGATGCCGACTGCTCCCGCGCGCTGGACCTGGCGCACGAAGCGGCGTTGTTCAGCGGCCCCGTTGAGCCGGAGCCCGGTGGTCAGGATCAACTCGCCGCCGTTGAGGAAGCGCTGGGGATCCTCCTGCTCGGTCACGGCCACCCAGCGGATATCTTCGTTCCAGGTGGTTTCCGCGAGGCCGGCTTTGCGGAGCCGAAGGGAGGGGACGGCGACGAGCGCGGCGATTGACATTGCCATGCCAAAAGGATATCCCCGCACTGGTCATTCGCACTAAGTCGGGGGAGTCGGGGTGTGCACCTGACTATTCCGCGCCGGGGGGTGCTGGCATAGGCTCGGAGCAGCTGCAACCAATGCCTAGACACCGAAAGAGGTTGTACACCGTGGTCCAAACCTTGCAGAACTTCATCAACGGCGAGTTCGTCACGCCGGCAGGCACCGAACTGCTCGACATCGTGAACCCCACCAACGGGGAGATTGTCGCCCACGCGCCTATCTCCACCGCGGCCGACGTCGATGCTGCCATGAACGCGGCGAAGGAAGCCTTTAAGTCCTGGAAGCATGTCACGCCTGGCCAGCGCCAGCTCATGCTGCTCAAGCTCGCTGATGCCATCGAAGCCAACAGCGACGAGCTCGTCGAGGCACAGCACCGAAACACGGGCCAGGTCCGCGCCCTCATCGCGTCCGAGGAAGTTGCCGCCGGCGCAGACCAGCTCCGTTTCTTCGCGGGCGCCGCGCGCATCATGGAAGGCAAGTCCGCCGGCGAGTACTTCGAGGGTCACACCTCGTACGTCCGCCGCGAACCGATCGGCGTCGTGGCCCAGGTTGCACCGTGGAACTACCCGTTCCTCATGGGCATCTGGAAGATCGGCCCCGCCCTCGCAGCAGGCAACACCGTTGTCCTCAAGCCCTCCGACACCACTCCGGAATCCACCTTGGTCCTGGCACGTCTTGCGGGGGAGATCTTCCCGGCCGGCGTCCTCAACGTGGTCCTCGGCAACGGGGCCACGGGCTCCATGATGGTTGAGCACAAGGTCCCGGGCCTCGTCTCGATCACCGGTTCCGTCCGCGCCGGCATTGCCGTAGCCAGTGGAGCGGCCAAGGGCCTCAAGCGTGCCCACTTGGAGCTCGGCGGCAAGGCCCCGGCCATCGTCTTCAAGGATGCCGATATCAAGAAGAGCGCAGCCGCCATCGCCGAATTCGCCTTCTTCAACGCCGGCCAGGACTGCACGGCCATCACCCGTGTGCTGATCGAGGACTCCATCCACGACGACATGGTTGCCGCCATGGTGGAGCACACCAAGACGCTGCACACCGGTTCGCAGAACGACGACGAGAACTACTTCGGCCCGCTCAACAACGTGAACCACTTCAACGCCGTGAACTCGGTGGTGGAGCACCTTCCGGCCAACTGCAAGATCGAAACCGGCGGCCACCGTGCGGGTGACAAGGGCTTCTTCTTCGAGCCGACCATCATCACCGGCGCCAAGCAGACTGACGACGTCGTCCAGAAGGAAACCTTCGGCCCCGTCATCACCGTCCAGAAGTTCACCACGGAGGCCGAGGCACTCGAGCTGGCCAACGACGTCGAATACGCCCTGGCTTCCAGCGTCTGGACCACGGACCACGGCACCGCCATGCGGATGAGCCGCGACCTGGACTTCGGCGCGGTCTGGATCAACACGCACATCCTGCTGACTGCTGAGATGCCGCACGGCGGCTTCAAGCAGTCCGGCTATGGCAAGGACCTGTCCATGTACGGCGTCGAGGACTACACGCGCATCAAGCACGTGATGAGTGCGCTGGACGCATGACTCAGATGCCTGACTCAGGCGCAACGCCCGACGCCCAAACACGGCAAGCATAAGAAAGAAAGAACCATCATGACCGCAACAGCACATGAAATCACCTACCGCCTGGACCAGAAGCGCAGCCTCAACGGCGCGTTCCCCGGCCCCAAGTCCCAGGCCCTGAACGAGCGCCGCGCGGCCGTCGTCGCCGCCGGCGTGTCCTCGGGCGTGCCGGTTTACGTTGAGGACGCCGACGGCGGCATCATCCGCGACGTCGACGGCAACTCCTTCATCGACCTCGGCTCCGGCATCGCGGTGACGAGCGTCGGCGCCTCGGACCCCGCCGTCGTCGCCGCCGTCCAGGACGCTGCAGCGCACTTCACCCACACGTGCTTCATGGTCACCCCGTACGAGGGCTATGTCGCCGTCGCCGAGCAGCTGAACCGCCTTACCCCGGGCGACCACGAGAAGCGCACCGTGCTCTTCAACTCCGGCGCCGAGGCAGTGGAGAACGCCGTCAAGGTGGCACGCCTGGCAACCGGCCGTGACGCCGTCGTCGCTTTCGACCACGCCTACCACGGCCGCACCAACCTCACCATGGCACTCACCGCCAAGGCCATGCCGTACAAGACCAACTTCGGACCGTTCGCGCCCGAGGTCTACCGCATGCCGATGAGCTACCCGTTCCGCGAGGAAAACCCGGAGATCACCGGTGCGGAGGCCGCCAAGCGCGCCATCACCATGATCGAGAAGCAGATCGGCGGCGACCAGGTTGCCGCGATCATCATCGAGCCGATCCAGGGCGAGGGCGGCTTCATCGTTCCCGCTGAAGGCTTCCTGCCAGCACTGTCCGCATGGGCCAAGGAAAAGGGCATCGTCTTCATTGCCGACGAGGTCCAGTCCGGTTTCTGCCGCACGGGTGAATGGTTCGCCGTCAACCACGAGGGCGTTGTCCCGGACATCATCACCATGGCCAAGGGCATCGCCGGCGGTCTCCCGCTGTCCGCGATCACCGGCCGCGCGGACCTGCTCGACGCCGTCCACCCGGGCGGCCTGGGCGGCACCTACGGTGGCAACCCGGTTGCTTGTGCCGCAGCCCTTGCGGCGATCGGCACCATGGAGCAGCACGATCTCAACGCCCGCGCCCGCCACATCGAGGAAGTCGCACTCGGCCGCTTGCGCGAACTCGCGGCTGATCCTTCTGCAGGTGGGGTCATCGGCGATGTCCGTGGACGCGGTGCCATGCTGGCGATCGAATTGGTCCAGGCCGGTTCCAAGGAGCCGAACGCTGAACTGACCAAGGCCGTTGCCGCGGCGTGCCTCCAGGAAGGCGTCATCATCCTGACCTGCGGTACCTACGGCAACGTGATCCGTCTGCTGCCGCCGCTGGTGATCAGCGACGAACTGCTCCTGGACGGCCTTGAGGTACTGGCAGCGGCCATCAAGGCCAACGCTTAGCCGCAAACCTTCAGGTGGACATGCCCACCTCTACGCACCAAGGATGGACATAGTCTGACTATGTCCATCCTTGGCGTTTAACGAGGGGCATGTCCGGTATGGGCGCCAGGCAGGGAAGCGGACTAAGCTGCGCTGAGGCGTGCGCTTTTCCTGATGACCGAGTTCTTGCGTGCCGTGCGCAGCATGTCGAGGGTCAGGAGCAGCAGGGCCAGCCACACGATGCCGAAGCCCACCCAGCGATCCGGCGTCATGGCCTCGTGGAAGACGGCCAGGGCCACGATGAACTGGAGGACCGGCGCGAAGTACTGCAGCAGGCCGATGGTGGTCATGGGCAGTCGGCGTGCGGAGGCACCGAAGAACAGGAGCGGCACGGCCGTGATGATGCCCGAAGCCGCCAAAAGCCAGAAATGGCCCGGGCCGTTGCTTCCCAATGTTCCGGCTCCCGTGAGGCCGAGGACAATCATGGTGGCGCCGGCGATCGGAGCGAGGACAACAGTCTCCACCGTGAGGCTCGTGATGGCATTGACCTTCGGCCCCACGCGCTTCTTCACGAATCCGTAGAGTCCAAAGCTGAACGCCAGGACCAGGGCGATCCACGGCAGCTTGCCATAGGAGACCGTCAGGACCCCGACGGCGATGAAGCCGATCCCGACGGCGGCCCACTGGAGCGGGCGGAGCTTTTCCTTCAGGACGAACACCCCAAGAAGGACCGACACGAGCGGGTTGATGAAATAGCCGAGCGAGGCTTCGACCGCGTGGCCGGTGGTAACGCCGAAAGTGTAGGTCAGCCAGTTGATGGCGATGAGCCCGGCAGCGATGGCGAGCGGGCCAAGGACCGCCCGGTCCCTGAAGGCGTTGCCGAGGAGGCGCCATGTCCGGGTGAGGGTGATGAGCAGGGCGCAGAAAATGAGCGACCACACCACCCGGTTGGCGACGATTTCCACCGCTCCGGCGGGGTGCAGCACCAGGAAGTAGAGCGGAAGCAGCCCCCACAGACCGTACGCCCCGATACCGAAGACGACGCCCGCCGTCGTCTCCTTCTTAGCCGTGGCAGCGGCGGAAGCTGCACTTGCAGCATTCGAAGCGGGGGTGGCGGACGGGGCGGGCGCGGTTTGCTCGGGCGTAGACACAAAGTCAAGAACATCACATGTTGCGGAGGTATTCCTGACCGTACGGCCGGAAAGTTATTGTGAGTTTCCTCGCCCCGTTGTGTCACCTCGCGCCACGTACTGACACTCCGGCCGCAACTGAGAACTAGAATTGGAAACTGCGCGCCCCACCACGCGGGGCGGATTCCCGTCTCAGAAGGGTTCACGGTGTCCAACTCGGCCGAAACCACCTCAAAACGTCCGTTGCGCGTCGCCATCGTCGGCGCAGGACCGGCCGGCGTGTACGCCGCGGATATCCTGACCAAATCGAACGAGGTCAAGGACGGCGAGGTCGAGGTCAGCATCGACCTCTTCGAGGCATACCCTGCGCCGTACGGCCTGATCCGCTATGGCGTAGCCCCTGACCACCCCCGCATCAAGGGCATCGTCAATGCGCTTCACAAGGTCCTGGACCGCGGAGACATCCGCTTCCTTGGCAACGTGACGTACGGCCGCGACCTCACCCTGCACGACTTCCGCTCGTTCTACGACGCGGTGATCTTCTCCACGGGGGCCATCAAGGACGCGGACCTGAACATCCCGGGAATCGAACTGGAAGGCTCCTTCGGCGGCGCCGACTTCGTCTCCTGGTACGACGGACACCCCGACGTGCCCCGCGAATGGCCGCTGGATGCCAAGGAAGTGGCGGTCATCGGCAACGGCAACGTGGCGCTGGACGTGGCCCGCATGCTCTCCAAGCACGCCGACGACCTCCTGGTGACTGAAATCCCGGACAACGTCTATGCCGCCCTCAAGGCCTCCCCGGTCACGGATGTGCACGTCTTCGGACGCCGTGGCCCCGCTCAGATCAAGTTCACTCCGCTGGAGCTGCGCGAACTCTCGCACTCCAACGACGTGGACATTGTGCTGTACCCGGAAGATTTCGAGTTTGACGAAGCCTCGGACGAGGCCATCCGCAGCAACAACCAGATCAAGACCATGGTCAACACGCTGACCAACTGGCTCGTCGAAGAACATGCCGAAGCCGAGCAGCCCTCGTCCCGCCGCCTGCACCTGCACTTCCTGCACAGCCCGGTGGAGATCGTTTCCGAAGACGGCTCCGGGAAAGTCTCCAGTATCAAGTTCGAGCGCATGAAACTGGACGGCACGGGCAACGTCAAGGGCACCGGCGAGTTCGTGGACTATCCGATCCAAGCGGTCTACCGCGCCATCGGCTACCACGGATCGCCGCTGGACGAGCTTGAGTACGATGCCCGCCGCGGCGTCATTCCCAACGACGGCGGACGGGTGCTGGACGCCGACGGCAAGCCGGTGCCCGGTATCTACGCAACTGGCTGGATCAAGCGCGGACCCGTCGGCTTGATCGGGCACACCAAGGGCGATGCACTGGAAACCATCGGCTGCCTCCTGGAGGACCGCCTCACCCTGCCCCCGGCCGAAAACCCGGACCCGCAGGCCATCATCAACCTCCTGGAAGAGCGGGGCATCGAGTACACCACCTGGGAAGGCTGGAACAAGCTCGATGCGCACGAACTAGCCCTCGGTGCCGCATGGACCGCCGAAAACCCGGACGCCGGCGTCGTACGCGAACGCATCAAGGTGGTCCCGCGCGAGGACATGATCGAGATTTCCCGCGGCTAGGGGACGCGGCTCGCGCCTGACGGGACGCGGCTCGCGCCTGACGGGACGCGGCTCGCGCCTGACGGGACGCGGCTCGCGCCTAGCGGCCCCGGCCGACCGGTCCTAAAATGAGCCATGGACGAGGAGCTCCGCTGGACGGACGCCGTCGGGCAGGCAGAACTGGTGCAGAGCGGCGCGATCTCGCCGGGCGAACTGCTCGACGCCGGCCGCGACCGTATCCGCGAGATCGATCCGGTCCTGCATTGCATCGTCGCGCACATGGAGCCCGGAGCAGTCGACCCGGCCCCTGACGCACTGTTTCCCGGGGTTCCCTTCCTGGTGAAGGACCTCTCCCTCGAGATCGCCGGAGCTCCCTTCAACGAAGGCTCCCGCTGGTTGAAGGACAACGTCTCAAGCCAGGACCAGGAACTTGCCCGCCGGTACCGCCACGCCGGACTTGCGATCCTGGGGAAGACCAACACACCGGAATTCGGGCTCAGCCCGCACTGCGAGCCGGCCTTGCATGGTGCCACCCGAAACCCTTGGGACCTGGGGCTGTCCACCAGCGGCTCCAGTGGCGGGTCCGCCGCCGCCGTCGCCTCTGGAATGGTCCCCATGGCGCACGGGAACGATCTTGGCGGATCCCTGCGCTACCCGGCCGCCTGGTGTGGGGTTTTCGGGTTCAAGCCGACCCGCGGACGGGTTCCCATGGGCCCGGAGTATGGCGACGTGGCCGGGGGATTCGCCGTCGAACATGCGCTGACGCGGAGCGTTCGTGATTCGGCGGCGCTCCTTGACGCGACGGCCGGTCAGTCGCCCGGCGATCCATATTGGGCGCCGCCCCAGGCCCGGCCATTCCTGCTTGAGGCCGGAACTGCTCCTGGAAAGCTTCGCATCGCCGCAACCGCGACGCCCAACTCCGGGCAACAAGTGCATCCGGACTACCTAGGGGTGTTCGAGGAAACCGTGGAATTGCTGGCCGGGCTGGGCCACAGCGTCACGGAAGCGCACCCCGAGAGCCTGGGGCGGGCGGGGCAC
>NZ_JBYSXD010000057.1:0-26291 GCF_058781865.1 Arthrobacter sp. FW306-1B-F12A | reverse complement strand
GCGAGCCAATGTCCCCGGCCAGCGCTTCGCGCAGCTGCGGGATGCCGGGGCCGGGGCAGTAGCCCGTGTAGCCGTCCACGATGGCCCGGTTCATTGCTTCCACGATGTTCCCGGCCGTGGGGATGTTGATGTCACCAAGATGGAAGGGGAACACACGGTTCCCCTCCGCCTTCCAGGCGGCCGCGGCCTGGGCGACGCTGAAGGCGGTCTCGGTGCCCAGGCGTTCGAGCCGGTGCGCGAGTTGCTGCATACTGTTCACTCCTCGTTGAGTTGGAAAAAGATATAAGTAAGAATCAAGCCGGGAACTGGGTGCCGCGGATCCCCGCTCCCAGTGGGACCGGCAACATCGGCGTCCGTGGTCGTGTGGGCGAGAAATTGAACCTTCCATCACCCAAAGGACCTCGCACGGTCATTCCGGGTTGCGAAGGAGCCAGCGTTCTGCTTGGCCATCGCTTCCCGAATCAGAGAGGGCCTTGGCCGTCTTCAGTTGGCTTGAGTATGTCCGTCCCGATCCAGCGGGGATCAAAGAATCCATTCCCGGGATCGGATAGTCCTCATGCAAGGCTCGGTGTTTCGGCCCCTGCCGCAGCCGCGATTGCCTCGTCGGAAACCTCGATCCGGAAGCCGCAGGTTGCGTCGCCGCGTGTCTTCAGCGTCTCCCAGCGCACCACCGTGCCGGGCAGGTACGTGTTATACAGCGTGGTGTGTAGCTCGACATCGTAGAGGTAGCCGAACTTCTGGCCCTCAGCTCCGAACTGGCTCCACGCTGCAGCGTACGGGCACCACGTGCACTCCTGCTTCCAGGTATTCGGCGTCAGCGTGCCCTCTTTCTTCCACTGCCATACGGACACAAGGGGTCCATCCCAGTTGTCCATCTCGGTCTTGATGTTCAGCGGAAGCCCCCGTCCCAGATGATCGGCTCGAAGAGCAGCACCGCGTTCCCGCCCAATGGCGCGTACCGCGCTGCGGACACTCATCTCTCCCGAGGCGTCGTAGGCGGCGAAGATGGAACGAGCCAGGAAGAAGTAGAGAGCACCGTTATGAATGGAGGACTGACGAATAAGCTCGATTGCGCGAGCCGGAGTCGCGAAGCCGGCTTCAGCATCCCTGAGCGAGGCTGCCGCGTCCTCGATCTCCTCACCCTCGAATGCGACCGTCCAGGTCCCGTCCCCCTCCCGGCCCGCGTGCGCCGTCAACCCGCCGAATTCCTCAGACACGCCCTGCAGGGTCCATTCCCAGAAGTCGGACAACCAATCGCCTTGTTCGTGCTGCTCGAAGTAGGACAGCTCCGGTGGCGCGGACATCGTCGCAGACACCCTGTTCGAACTGTGGTCGACGCAGAATCCGGCATCAACGCTGAACATGAGAAAGTCCGCACACTCCCAATTGGCGAGCCACGAGCTCGGCGTGTCGCCGGCGACGACAACGGCGGACTGAGTCCTGTTCGTCATGGCCCGCCAGCGGCCGTACTCGACCAGACCGGACTTGATCGCGGCGGTGGCCCCGGGGCCAAGCTCGCGCTCTGCAGTCTCACGCAGGTTGCGGTAGAAGACCGACTGCTTGTGATACACGTCCCTGAGCGTGTCCAGCAGCCCTGACTTACCGAAGTTTTCGTTGAATCCCATGTTCGTGTTTCGTCCATATCGGTTTTGAGGCGGTTGATTCGGTTGTCGCTGTGGCGATGAACTGCCCGGTCCACTGACTCCGTAGGGTTCCAAGCTTCCAACAGCCGACCACCGGCGAGGAAGGACACCTGGCTGGAACATTCACGGGCGAAGTCAAGTTCGTTTGAGGTGCGAGCCGGTCGGGCCTCGAAGTGCATGTAGTAGTTGACGGACCCTCATCAACTACTATGAAAGCTAGAATACTAGCTGGCATCTGTCAATGGTAGGTCTGTGCCAGCCCGAGAATACGCGTTTGCCCATGCCGCGTGCGACAGCACGCAGCGGATCCAAAACTGGCTGGCATTGCGCCATATGTTTACCGCTCTGCGGACAACATATCGGCCCTCACGGAAACGGAGTTGCTCCGCCCATGACCCCATCACACCGGATCAGGGACCAAGATGTTCAACGCCTTGAGGACCCCTACCAGCGTGTCCGGTCCGCCGACATTTCCGGGCACCACAACATAGAGAATCTCGCGACCTGCCCGGTCCGTCATTTGCCACACGGAGATGCCGGGGAGGACCTGGCCAAGGACGAGGGCTGATTTGGATCCGATGCCGGTGCGGGCGACTTCGGCGGAGGTGATGCCGCCTTTGGCGACGACAATATTGAAACCCGGCAACAGCGACCGAACCGCCGTCGTAAGGGCAGTCATAACGTTTTCGCCGTGAATGAGGGTGTTGTGCTCGGGGAAGCGTTGCCTTTCCGTGGTGAGGATTGCGACAGGCTTCCCATCGAAGGCAAGCCGCGCTGCGTCGGCGGATTCCAGGCCGGCGACAGAGGGAGCATCGAGGGCAGTCGCAGTGTGGATGACAGCAGGATTTCCCCACGAGGCTTCGATTGGCTTCAGCTGGGAGGTGGCACCTTGAGTGTGGGAACCGCAGACTATGAGAACGCGTTCGGCGAAGTCCACAATCGGGGTCGGGAGCAACCGTGTACTGGCAACGCCGGCCAGCTCTGCTGCAAGTGGGGCCGCGGATCGGACTACAACATGTCGACCCATCGCGGTCACGGCATCGACGGCTTTTGCGATGTCGGAAATATCCCCCGCGTTAGCAGCGTCCGGGACGATGACGGAATCCGCAGGAGCCTCAGCGATTATTTGCGTGAGTTCGCCGTTTCGAACCTGATCGGCAGTGACGAGGACCGGGGTGCGCGAGGATTTTTCTGCGACGTATTCGGCAAGGATTCCACTCGAGAACGCAAAGACCGGGTCCTGGGCGTATTCGGTCTCGTGGGCGGGAATGTCCTTGTCTTCGATACGGACGTAGTGGATGCCGTCACGCGTTGTACGGCCGCCTTCGGGAAAAGCGGGCACGAAAAGTATGACGGCATCGTCGCTGAGGAAGACCTCGGTCTCCGGGAAGACGTGGCCCCGAAGGGTCGAATCCCCTCGCAGGACAAACCGGACTTGCTCCCCGAGACGCTCGGCAGCGGATTCTCCGTCGTTTTTGATCTTGCGTGCGAGGGCAACGGCTTCTTTTTCGGAGAGTGCGCGGCTATTGGTTTGAACGTAGACGGACGGCGCCGCCTGAAGGGCCTTTGCGAGCAGGTCGGTTGTGCTGTCGAAAAGGACGGTGACCCCGGTTGCGGACTGGGTCCCTGTGGGGTCGTCGTCAAGAACGATGGTCTTCATGTTCTTCCTTGTCAGCCATTGCGGTTTTTCGGGGGCACAAGAGCTCTTTTGCGGGGCTACGCATCGCGGACCTCCGTCAGCGGCTCTGAATCCGGTCCGCAGTGGCCGAAACTTATGACGAGTCTTGGCGTGCGTTGGCGGGAAAGGTTTCCCGGTGGATTCTTCTTTTTCTCGGGTGTTGACGCGGGAACCCGGCGGCCATCAGTGAGTCGTTGCACTGATGGCCGCCGGGTTGATCCGGGCCAGGTGGTACGTGACTGCCGTTAGTCCGTGCTGAGCCGAGGGGTGGTAAAGGAACCAGCTCCTCGTCTGCTCAGGCGTTGGCTTCCAGCACGTCGTCCCGTGTGTCGAGGACCGGGAGCAGTGTCTTGTCTTCCTTTGCAAGGAAGTCGAACGACTTACTGCCGATTCCGAAGGCGGCTGCGATTCCGCCGACGCAGATGACGGCGAAGTAGATGCCGGTGACCAGGAGGCTTCCTCCTGATGTCGAGCTGATCCAGGTCGCGATGAACGGTGCGGTGCCGCCGAAGATCCCGTAGGCGATGTTGTAGGACAGGGCCCCGGCCGTGCCGCGGACCTTCGCAGGGAACAACTGCACACACGCCAGGCCGGTCATGACGGCGTTGGCGCCCAGGCATACGGCGAAGACCGCAACGATGAAGCAGGCAGCCACGACGTCGACCTGCTGGAACAGCAGGAACGCGGGGATCGCCCAGATGCCCATGACGGCCATTGAGGTCACCGCCACCCGCTTCATGCCGATCTTGTCGATGATGGGTCCGGCGATCAGGTTCACGGTCAGGGCCACCACTGAGGTGACCACGCCGGTCAGCAGTGACTGGGTTGGAGTGAAATGGCGTGTGCTGGTGAGGTAGGAGATCAGGAAGGTGACACTGAGGGAATAGCCGATCGAGCAGGCCGTGGCCCAGCCGATCATGATCAGCATGTTCTTCTTCGCGATCTTGAAGGTCTGCCTCAGCGGAGCGGGTTCGACTTCACCGGCTTGGAGCATCGCAGCGAAAACAGGTGAGTCTTCAACGCGAAGGCGCAGGTACAGGCCGAGGATGGCGAGCGGGGCGGCCGCGAGGAACGGTATGCGCCAGCCCCATTCAAGCAGCTGCCCGGATGTGGTGACCGAGGTCATCAGGATGCACACCAGGGACCCGAGGACAAACCCTCCGTAGGATCCGGCCACGGCAATGCCGGCGAATCGGGCTCGCTTTCCAGCAGGGGCGTGTTCGACAACGTACGTCAGTGCAGAGGTGTATTCACCGCCGGCAGCGATGCCCTGGACGAGCCGGCACACGAGAAGCAGCGCAGGCGCCAGGACACCGACAGCGCCGTACCCGGGCAGCACGCCCATGGCGATGGTTGCGGCGCTGATGAGGCCGACCGAGGCGATCAGTGACTTCCTCCGGCCGATCTTGTCAGTGAAGCGGCCGAAGACAATGGCGCCTACCGGCCGCGAGAGGAAGCCCACGGCGAAGACCGCGAACGTCGAAAGCAGGGCTGCGGCGGGGTCGGTCTTGGGGAAAAACAGTGCGGCGATCGTGGTGGCGAAATAGCCGTACAACACGAAGTCGTACCATTCCACAACATTGCCGATGGTACCGGCAAACAAAGCCTGCCGTCGGGTGCGGGCATCCATGGGTCCTCCTGAAGCGGATGTGACGATCCCACCTCCCCTTCGAGGGGAACCGGCAGTCACGGGTGATTGGTTACGAACGGGGTCCGGATCAATAACGAGTGGAAGAGATCAGGATTCTGATCAATCTGAACCAGAGCCACGCGCTGACACTTCTGCGGTCGGCGGTAGTGCGGGCTCTGTCACTTCATTGCTGATTGGACCTGAATGTGGTCCTCGGAAGAGTCTTCAAATCGGTCTTCTCCCGATTGTGTGGTCTGCAACACAGCTTTGTTGCGTACAACACAAGCTAGAATACTAGGTGGAATGTGTCAAGGTTTTTGTTCAAACTCCTGGTACCCGCACTATTCGGGCGGGCACCAGGAGATCAACGCTCGGATCCTATTCATCTAGGCAGAACCGTGAAGATCGTGCGGATTGGGCTCAATTTCATCCTCGACGTGCAGACCTGCCCAGGGTGCGGAAACGAGCCTTCCCGGGCCTCCCCATGGATCCCCTGGCAATCCCGGACTCGCCGGGCACTGCTGAGGGGCCGGATCCCGCCATCGATGGATTGAGCGCCGTACCATGCGCAGGCGAAAGGCCAGCCAGGATGCGACCAGCAAGGTGGCACTTCCCGGAAGGAGGCCGGCCAGCAGCATCCCCGATTGAGGACCGAAATGTTGATCGATCGATCCCAGCACCGGTCCACCGATAGCAATACCCAGGAACCAGACCGTCATGTAGATGCTCATGACCCGCCCCCGAATGCTGCCATGGGCGGCCATCAGCACGGTGGAGTTGCATGAGGCTTGCAGCAGCAAAGTGAACGCCCCGACGCCCAGCAGGAGTATGCAAAAGAGGGGCAGATCCGGTACGACGGCCGAGACGATGTAAAGCACCGACAGCAGTCCCCCGAACAAGGCGAGCCTTCGCAACCGCGTGTGGGATTGCTTGGCCGAAATAAGCGTTCCTCCCAGCGCGCCGACGGCCACGATGGTAGTAAGAAGGCCGTAGCCGCCTGGGCCCGATTCGAAAACAGATCTGGCATAGACGGCCAGGGTTACCGGCAGATTGGTGGTAAACATGCCGAACAGGCCAATGAGGATTGTCGGCCAGAGGACATCCGGCCGCCTCATTGCGTACCGCAGACCTGCATTCAACCGCCCGCGTTCGTGGCCGCTTGGCAGCGGGCTGCGTAGCTCGCCGGTGCGCAGGCGGACCAGGGTGACAAGCGGCACCGCATAGCAGGCCGTGGCAGCGAGAAGGGTGTCGCCGGGGCCAATCGAAGTGATCAGCAGCCCCGCCGTTGCCGGGCCGATCAGTGCCGCGAGCTGCGCGCACGAAAACGTCAGGCTAATGGCTCCGCGGACATGCGCAGGTTCGACAGTCTCGGCCACCAAGGGGTGGAACGCCGGGAACCCGAAGGCCATGACAATACCGATTCCTGCCATGATCAGCTGCACTTGCCACACCAGCACCGTGCCGGACAGTGCAAGACCTGCGAGGAGGGCGGTACTCAACACCCACCCAACAAAGTAGGAAAGCAAAATCCGGCGTTTTGGATAGCGGTCGGCCATCACTCCCCCGGCCACCCCGAAAAACACCGACGGCACATATACCAGCGCGCCGGTCAGCCCGACGCTCGCGGCACTGCCGGTCAGGTTGAGCACCAGCCAGCTCTGCGTGGTGAAGAGCATCCACCAGCCGGTATTGGCCAACAGAAAACCCAGCGCCAAAAGGCGGAAATTCCGCGAGCTCAATGCGATGAACATTCCGCTCCGCCCAGTGACGGAACCGGGCTGTTGCGGTTCGGTTGGCAAGGCCATGTAGTCCACATCATTTCGTTGACGGTCGCGACGCCCCGGGAACCACCTGCAAAGCACATGCCTCATCGTGGCGCCAGCAGCAAATCTTGTTGGATAAACCTTCCCTCATCTTAGCCCTTGACATGTGATCTCACAGGTTTATAGTTAATTTCATCCAATCGGAACCGGGATCCAGCTACACGCAGGCTGCATCCCCGGCACGGATTGCGGCGCGGGGGCCTACCAGCCTTGTTGGACCGCACCCCCAACTCAGAAACCAACCGAAGGCCAAGACCATGAAATTCTCGAAACACTGCACAGCTAAGGCGGTCGTCAAATGGCGGCAGTAGCGGCTATCGAAAAGAAGACCGGCCGCCGGACGCTCCTCGTCGAGAAGACGGCCCAGGAAGCCAGCGCAGTCCTGAGCCTGACCCTGGTGGACCCGGACGGTTCCGAACTCCCTGCATGGGCCCCTGGAGATCACATCGATCTGATCCTGCCCAGCGGCCAGGTCCGCCAATACTCCCTGTGTGGCTCCCTTGAAGATCCACACAGCTACCGTGTGGCGGTACTCCGCGTGGACACCGGCCGGGGCGGATCAGTCGAGGTTCACGACTCAGCCCTTGAGGGCAAGACCATTGACATCCTCGGGCCCCGCAACAACTTCGCTCTTCACCCTGCGCCGGCCTACGTGTTCCTCGCGGGCGGAATCGGTATCACGCCGATCCTGCCGATGATCCACGCGGCCATCGCCAGCGGCACACCGTGGACGCTGTATTACGGTGCACGGACCCTCGAGCACATGGCCTTCCTGGACGAACTGGCCCAGCTCGACCCGAAGAATGTACACGTTGTGCCACAGGACGTCCACGGCATCATCGATCTTGCCGCGATTACTGCGGCCGGCCCGGACGGCGCCCAATACTACTGCTGTGGCCCTGAACCGATGATCGCAGCAGCCGAAGCCGCTTGCGCCGCCTCGAACCCGCCCCGTGACTTGCATGTGGAACGGTTCGGAGCGCAGCCGACGACGGCCCTTCCTGAGGATCCGGCGAACAACGGTCAGTTCGAAGTCGAACTCGCCAGGTCCGGAAAGACCCTTACCGTTCCTCCCGAACGCACCATCCTGGAAGTCGTCCGCGAAGTACTTCCCGGGGTGCTGTCGTCCTGCGGGGAAGGCTATTGCGGCACCTGCGAAACAAAGGTGCTCCGCGGTGAACCCGATCACCGCGATGACTACCTCGAAGAGGACGAGCGTGCGGCCGGCACCTCGATGATGATCTGCGTCAGCCGATCGCGGTCCTCCTGCCTTGTCCTGGATCTCTAGGACACCGGGTGTACGAAAAGAAGCAAGTCAACGGAGAGGGCACCATGCCGGAAACAGCGCCATCCCGCCCCGGAGTAAGCGGAGAAACAGAGTTCGCGTGGTTACCCCCGGAAACCGAAGAATGGAAGCCTCAAGGCAAACTCGGTCTGCAGGTCACGAACGTCCACGGCGATCCCACCCGACCGGGCATCTATGTAATCCGTATCAAATGGCCACCACACGTGATGAGCCTGCCGCACAGCCACCCCGATGACCGGCACGTCACCGTTCTTTCCGGAACCTGGTTTGTCGGTGCCGATGACGATTTCGATCCGGCCAAAAGCCGCGCGCTGGGACCTGGCAGCTACATGATTCAGCCCGCAGGAGCCGTGCATTGGGACGGATCCAAAGACGGAGAGGCCGTCATCCAGATTGCCGGCTACGGACCGACCGATGATTTCCCGTAGTAATTCCCGGCGTCCAGACCCCGGAATCCCTTCGGCGCGAGACCCGCATCGTCCCGTCTGCGCCCTCAGCCTTCACCAACCGATTTCATGTCTTCCGCTGCGGAGACTCATTAGGAGGAATGTCAGATGACTTGCACACCCACAGCAGCCGGCTTCCAGCCCCGGACCAATCAAATCGACGAATCACGACGCGCAGCCGTGACAGAAGCTCTCGGGCGCACGCTGGAGAGCCGCACGCCTCTGACCCCCGAGTTCTACACTGACCCGTCGATCTTTGACCTCGAGATGGAACTCATCTTCCACCGGGAATGGCACTACGTTGGACACACCGACCGGATCCCGAACCCCGGGGACTACTTCACAACACGGGTCGGTCGCATCCCGGTGCTGATCGTCCGAGGCAAGGATGGACGACTAAACGCCTACGTCAACGTCTGCCGGCACCGCGGCCACGAAGTAGCCCAAGGGGAGGGCAACGAACGCACGCTGCAATGCCACTTCCACGCCTGGACCTGGACCCTCGACGGGGAACTACGCGGCGCGCCCAAGTACGACCCGGAAGCCGGCTTTGACAAGGCGAACTTCCCGTTATTCCGAGGCGCCATCGAGACCTTCGGTCCGTTCATCTTCGTGAACTTTGGTGAGAACCCTGAGCCCTTCAGCGCTTCGCCGACCTTCGGTCAAATTACCGAAAATTCGGAGTGGTTGAACCATGACTTCAGCGCTTTCCAGCTGACGGACCGCTGGGACCACACGGTCCAGGCCAACTGGAAACTGATCCTGGACATCAGCGTCGAGTGCTACCACTGTGCGTCAGTACACCCGGAGTATGCCAGCAACTACGAGACCGGCGAAAATTACCGGATCGATCTGTTCAAGGACTGGCAGCTCCACATCAGCCCGCCCAAGGGGCAACTCGACAACCTCAAAGACGCGAACTTCATCTACCACCTGTGGCCGCACACGCAGTTCTTCATCCAGGGCCCCATCATGAACATCGTGAGGAACATCCCTCTGAGCACCACGACCACGCTGAAGGAAATCCAGGCACTGGGCCTTCCTGGCACGAGCGTGGAGACCATTGCGGCCCGTAAGGCAAGCATCAACCTCGCTCTGGAGCAAGACTACGAGGGCGGAGAGTCCGTGCAGAGCACCATGCCTGCCGGCTTCTTCGGCGGGGCTCCCCTGTTGAAGGACAAGGAGCGCGGTCTGATCTGGGCCCAGCAATCCATGTACCGGGCCTTCGCCGGCCATGAATGGGACGGAACCGACAACACCCACTGATGCAAACCCTGCAGAACAGTGCCATGAAGCAATCGATCGCTCGATCATCAACCACACTGACAACATTTCTCTCCCTCAGCCACCCCCGCTGAGCAACCAAGACAGGAAACAACGGATGCGTCGCATAAAAATTCATATGGAGAACGTCGGCTCTTTGCGGGAGGTCTACGACATCACGCCGGAACGCGTCAAGACCGCGCTGGAGCCATACGGTGATCTCGCCGACCACCTGGACATCAGGATCGGCACTGATTCGGACTTCGAGGAAGTCCTGCAAGACACCGAGGTACTTTACGGGTCCCTGATGGGCCGGGAACTGCCCCGTGATCTGCTGGCCAAAGCACCCAACCTGAAATGGGTCAACTACATCGGCGCTGGAATCGATCACCTCCTCCCTCTTGACTGGCTACCTGAGGGTGCCGTTCTCACCAAGAGCTCCGGTGCGCACATGCCCATCGCCGCCGAGTACGGACTCATGGGCCTTCTCATGCTCAACACGTTTGTGCCCGCCTACACAAGCAACCAGCGTGAGCACAAGTGGGAGCGGTATTTCGCCACACCACTTCAGGGCAAGACCCTCGGTGTTATCGGAGTCGGCCACATCGGTGCTGCCATCGCCGGGCTGGCACAACAGCACGGCATGACGACCCTCGGTGTCCGCCGTACGGGAGAAAGCCACCCGAACATTAACGAAATGTTCGGCCCGGACGGAATCGACACGGTACTGCAGCGTTCGGACTACATCGTCCTGGGAGTGGCCTCCACCGACCAGACCCGTGGCCTGCTCGGCCAGCGCGAACTGCAACTGATGAAGCCCGGCGCCGGCCTGGTCTCCTACGCCCGCGGAGACGTTATCGACTGGGATGCGCTCCGCGAGCAACTGACGAACGGGCACCTCAGCGGCGCAGTAGTCAACGGCTTGCCTCAGGAACCGCTCCCGGAATCATCTCCACTGTGGGACACGCCAAATCTCGTCATAACGCAGCACACCGGGACCCAGGACGATGACCAGTACATGATCCAGTGCCTGGACATCCTCTTCCGGAACATGCGCCGCTACATCGACGGCGAACCACTTCTGTTCCAGTCCGATCCGACCATTGGCTACTAATGTGCCCCGCAGCACCCATTCAACCCTACGAAGGACCAGGAGATACCATGTGCGGTGAAACCAACCACGCCGTCAGCGGCAAATGCGAGTTCGTCACCCTTCAACCCGGAACGGAGGAGTGGACACCTGCCTACGAATACGGCATCAACGTCATGAACGTCCACGGCGACCCCCACGAACCCGGTCTCTACGTGATCCGGATCAAGTGGCCCCCGAACGTGATGAGCCTGCCACACCACCACCCTGAAGACCGGCACATCACCGTACTCTCCGGGACCTGGTACGCAGGAACCAGCGAAACCTTCGACCCCGACACCGCCGTCGCCATGGCCCCCGGAAGCTACATGTTCCACCCGGCAGGTGCAGTGCACTGGGACGGATCGAAGGACGAAGAAACAGTAATTGAGATCGTCGGATACGGCCCAAGCCAGCTGATCCCCCTGGTGAAGGGTCCCCGCGAGTTCTCCCGGGTATAAGCGCCACAGCTGGGTTACTGGAAACCGATCACTCCGGAATATCCGGTCCCGCACAAGATGGCCCGCGTCATCCCCCAAACGGATGCACGAAGTGTCTTGTCAGATTCGAGTGATCCGAGCAAGCTTGCCCCTGTCAGCGATTGCTGCCAGGGGCAAGCATCGTTGAGGTCCGGATCCAATCGGACAGACGCATTGCATCACGCTTCACCGGTTTACATAACAACCGACGGCGGGTGCCGCCCTGAAATGTGTGTGGGATCCGGGGTCAATGCACCCAGGAAATCAACGAATTGCCGGGCCCCTGCATTGGCCTTCCGGGAAGCTATGGTTCGGGCAGGAACTCTTGAACCTAAGGAACTATTGATGACGACGTTGACCGAGTTCGCCGCTATGTACCGGGAGCGCGACACACTGTCCTTCCGAACCCGGCTGCTCATCACGTTAGGTGCCGTGGTCGCTTTGCATGCCGCCGCCGTCGTGCTTTTGCTGCTGGGTGCGGCGGGAGGCGCGCCATTGGCTCTTGGCCTGGTGGTCACGGCGTACGTTGCGGGTATCAAGCACAGCTACGACTGGGACCATCTTGCCGCGATCGACAATTCCACCCGGAAGTTCGTTGCGCAGCGCAAGGATCCGGTGAGCGTGGGGTTTGCCTTCAGCCTGGGACACAGTTCCGTGGTGGTGCTGGCCGGTTTGCTCGTGGTGGCTGGTACGACGATGATCGGGCAGTTCATGGAGGACGGCAGCACCGGCAACAAGATCCTGGGCTTGATCGGCAGCGGCGTATCGGGCTTGTTCCTGCTCGCGATGGGGTTGTTCAACGGATCGGCGTTCGTACGTGCGGCGCAGGTTTACCGCACGGTCCAGGCAGGCGGAAGCCTGCGCGACGAAGACCTCGAGGTAAAGGGATTCGTGGCAAGGCTCCTTTCCAAGGCGCTGTCCAAGGTGGAGCGGCCACGGACGATCTACGTGATCGGCTTCCTGTTCGGCCTGGGGTTCGACACCGCCACAACCATCGGGCTGCTGGTCATCACCGCGACGGCGTCCTTCGCCGGAGTCTCGCCCCTGGCCTTGATGGCGCTGCCCCTTGCGTTCACCGCCGCGATGACCCTGTGCGACTCGGCCAACGGCGTAGCCATGATGAAGATGTACAAATCGGCCATCCACAACCCGCAGCGCAAGCTTGGGTTCAACGTCGTGATCACGGGCATCTCCGCGATCTCGGCACTGTTCATTTCCGTGATCACGCTCGGCGGATTCATGAACGCAGCCTTCGACCTGGAAGACCCCGTCACGACCTGGCTCGGCGAAATCGAACTCGGCGACGCCGGCCTGATTCTTGTCGCCCTGCTGCTGCTGGTCTGGGCAGTCTCAGCATCGCGGAGCCGGAGGGGGCGCAAGGGAACAGCCTGAGGAGGCCATGTCGCCCAACGCCCTTGAATATGCGCTGTCCAGGAAGTCTGCCCTTCGGACCGGAATGACGACGAGGCGCCCAACAACGAAAGGACTGTCATGCCACAGGAAAACTACCGGGCATTCGACCTGACAAAGTACGTCAACGTCGATGATGACGTCGATGCCCCAGGAGTTGCGATCCGACGCGGGCCATCATTGCTCCACGGACTACCGTTCCTCTTCGCTGAAGCAAATGACAGCGGACGCGCCCTCAGGGTAGATGCCGGTGGTTCCGTGGTACTGTCCTTGACGTCGGCTGACCGGGAACCGAAGACGCTCACTTTCGCCCACAGGGTCCGGGACGACCTTACCTGGGTAGATCGCCCCGTCGGGCGTGAGAATGGCATGTACACGTTCACGTTCACGGACGGACAAGTGGTTCGTGTCCCGATCCGCGAAGGTTTTGAAATTGGCATGCCCTGGTTGGGTGAGGTCTACCACAGCCGTGCAGTTCTCCCAAGCCTCGCAGTACCCGACCAGGACGATACCCTGCCCGACCGGGACAACGGCCCTTTTCGACTGGCCGGCTTGCGGCAGACCGAAGTAGTAGGCGCAGGTCGTTGGGCCGACCACTGCGCAAATGTAGGAGGAGGGTGGCGCTACTGGCTATGGACGTGGGAGAACCCCCACCACGACAGCCACCTGGCCGAAATCCGGATCGAAGCCGTCCACGGGGCACTTGAGCTCGGTGGCCTGTGCATCGGGTTCGTGGACGAGCATCCCTTGCGCCCCGATCGTGAGCGCGCCGTCGTGGCGGACGTGCCTGGCGGCTACCTTGGCGACGGTTCCGATCTCGCCATCAGCGTTGACCGCGGAACCAGCAGCTACACCACAGCTCTCCTGGCCCAGCCGGAGCCTGATGATCCATTCTCGGCATGGGGAGACAGGGCAGGTTCGGCGGTGGTAGGCGCATATGCGAGGGTCTCCTCGGTTGGGTCCGGGACGGTACGGCTGGGCGCGGGCACAGAAACCGTGTCACAGGCAAGCTGGGGACAGCTCCGACGCAACGTCGAAGCCGATTCACCCCTGCGGATCACTGAGCTGGGCCGTAACTGGGTGCGGACACAAATTGTTGACGACGCAAGCGGCACCCCGATCCCCTGTCGCGTCAACTTCAGTACGCCCGATGGTGTTCCGTATCAGCCGCATGGACACCATCAGCACGTCAACAGCGACCTCTCCAGCTGGAACATCGACGTGGGGGCTGACGTCCGTCTTGGACGCACTACCTACGCCTACGTCGAGGGCCGTTGTGAAGGTTGGTTGCCCAGAGGAAAGGTCCGGGTCCGGGCAGCTCGCGGTTTCGAATACGCGGCGCTTGACGAGACAATCACCGTCGACCACGATACGCGTGAACTAGTTTTCCGGTTGAAACGTCGGTTTGATCCGAACAAGGACCGCTGGTACAGCGGAGACACCCATGTTCACTTCGCGTCCAGCTTCGGAGCCCTTAAGGAAGCGTCCGCCGAAGGAGTCTCGGTCGTGCACCTGCTGCAGACGCAGTGGGGCAGCCATTTCAGCAACATAGAAGACTTCCTCGGCCGTCCCGTGTCCAGCGACGACGGCTCGACGATACTATTCACCTCTCAAGAGAACCGCCAACACTTCCTGGGGCATCTGAGCCTGCTGGGACTCACCGACCCTGTGATGCCATGGTCCACCGACGGACCCAACGAAGCGGTCATGGGCGGCAGCCTGGAAACCACGCTCTCTGATTGGGCCGACCGCTGCCACGCACAGGGCGGCACGGTCGTGCTGCCGCATTTCTCGGTGCCACTAGGGGAACAGGCAGCGCTGATCGCCACGAACCGCATCGACGCGATCGAATCCGTGGCCACCGATTCCGATCCCGGTTTCGCCCACTACTACCGCTACCTGAATGCCGGCTACCGTGTGCCGATCGTGGGCGGAACCGACAAGATGTCCAATGATGTGCCGATTGGACTTTCCCGGACCTACGTGCGCCTGAAGGCCAACGATGACTTCGGATACGAGTCCTGGTGCAACGCGCTCAAGGCTGGTGGCAGTTACATGACCAGCGGACCGATCTTGGACTTTTACGTCGACGGCGCTGCGATAGGCGATACGCTCCGCTTGCCCGAGCGTGGCGATCGAGTCACAGTGCGGGCCAGAGCCCGCAGTATCTTGCCGATGTATCGGCTTGAGATTGTGCATTCCGGACAAGTAGTGGCAAGCACCGAGAACGAATCCGGAGCCTTCCAACTGGAGCTCGAAGAGGATATCGACGTTAATGCCCCTGGCTGGATGTCCGCGCGCGTAGGTGGTGGTGGCCCCGAGCATCTGACGCGGCATCGCGACGAATGGAAACGATCAATAATGGCGCACACGTCTCCTGTGTACCTAGCCTGTGGCGATCGGGAGTCAGCCGCGGATAGCCAGGCGCTGGAACACATTGGTGCGCTGGTCGAACGCGCGCGGTCTTACGTGCTTCATCGTCACGGGTCATCGTCCGGATCGGACGTCCTTCACCATCACGGCGGCGACCATAGGGAGTTCCTCGTCCGTCCCTTCGACCAGGCCAGGCAAGATGTTGAGAGGCGTCTCGGAATGCAAGCCGGTTGACACTGATTGGGGCCCCGTTATCCGTCCATCGTCCATGCGGTAGCTAATTTCCGTTATCGCGTCCGGGTTTCCCGGTAGCGTTCCGGGGTCATGCCCTTCAGGGATCCGTGGGGCCGTTCATGAGGGTGGACAGCTTTCCATTCCTCTGCCAGATACCGTATCTTCCACTGACGAAAGGCACACGCCATCTGGTTGATGACACTTCCTGGCCAAGATGAAGACCGGTGCGATCCGCATTAACACCGCCCGGGGACCAATAGTTCACGAAGAAGCTCTCGGCGATGCTCTGCCAAGCGGGAACCGTGCCGCTGGCGGCCTGGATGTCTACGAAGACGAGCTGAAACTGGCAGCGGGTCTGGCCGCCTTGGGACATCCCGTTCTGCGTTCCCAGATCGGCAGCGCCACCGTCTCCGTTTGCGCTGAAATGGCGCCAGCTCGGTGCTCTCAATGCTGTGTGATTGTGGCAATGGCGGACGGTCAAAGGCCCGACCACCCGGTAAACCCTGAAGTGTGGGCCGACAGGGCACGATCATAAGTGCGGCGCACCACCGGATGCTTCCGGCCTCCCGGTGGTGCGTCGGCTTCGTTGTGATCCGGAATCAGGCCGATCGCAACCGCGGGACGGCAGTCCCGGTCTGGAACTTCCTGGCCTTCAGCCAGCACAGCACCCTGTCACCCATAGCGTTGAACCTGAATCGAGGCTGCCTGCAGCCGGTGCCGGAGAGCAGAACACCCAGGGGACGCGCCGTGCGGCGGGGGCGCAGTGCCCGGCGACTGGACCCCGAAGTCTCTTTCGATGCCCTTTTTATTCCAACGGCGCCGTTCTGGCGCTCTGTCCTTCTTCCCCGCCTTCCGTCCGGTTCAACGCCGTGTCCGTGTCCGTGTCCGACGAGACTGGTGACATTGTGATGGCGGTAGCCAACTGTCGTCCCGCTTCGCGGAGCCAGTGAGATGGTTGCGTCATCGCGGAATCGACGGAGCCGGCCAGATCCGCAAGCGATAGAGCATGCCCCCAGCGGTCCGGTACGGATGCTATGGTCCCGGCGACCAAAGCGGTTGGTCTGCGGTGCCGGCCCGCAATGGTGTGCACGAGCGCCGGTGCTTTGCCCATATCGGACTGTCCGTCGTACCGGCCTTCACCGGTAATCACAAGGTCTGCTGCGCGAATGCGTTCATCGGCGTTGAGAGCCTCGGCGACCGCAACCGCACCGGGGACGAGCGCTGCACCCCAAGCGAGCAAGCCGAAGCCCGTTCCTCCCGCAGCTCCGGATCCCGCTGCCTCCATATCGACGGTTGGAAGGAACGAGGCAAAGTGCGCCAAGGCAGACTCGTAGCTTTCCACCTCTGACGCACGGATTCCCTTCTGTGGTCCAAACACTGCTGCCGCTCCACGGGGACCAAGCAGAGGTGCATCGACGTCACAACAAACCATTACACCCCCGGGCGGCAGCGGAGACAGACTACCAAGGTCTAAAGATGACAAATCGGTGAGTGCAGCCCCGCCCAGGGGCAAGGGTTCTCCCGACGCGTTAAACAAGCCCGCACCCAGCGCGCGCAGCATCCCGGTCCCGGCATCCGTGGAGCAACTGCTCCCAATGGCCAGGGTGAGCGACTCCATTCCATGGTTCAGTGCATCCGCTATGGCTTGGCCGAAACCCCAAGTGTGCGCGTTCCCTGGCCTCAAAGCGTCGAGCAATTCTATGCCGCTGGTGTTGGCGAGCTCCACCACCCCGCGTTTGCCGGGAAGCTCGACCCAGTTGGCGTGTACCTCCCGGTCTGCCGGTCCGCGGACCGTCACGTTATGGAAGATCGCACGCGGTTCGGCGCCCGCAAGCGCCGTCAGCGTGCCCTCCCCTCCATCTGCGAAGGGAATCAGATCCATGGAGTCTCCCGGGCGGACCTCCAACCAGCCGTCACGGATCGCCAAGGCAACATCGTGGGCCGCGACCGTGCCTTTAAACGAGTCCGGTGCAATGACAATTCGCATGGGCATTCTCCTCTCTGTACTGACTGAACTTTGCCAGTGCCGCTTTGGCGGCCATGCAGAGCAGCCGCCGATTGACGGAGGCGTCCAAGAGGCCGAAATTCAATCTCACTAAATAATACCATTGACATCTGGTTTCATATGTTTAAACTGAGAAGGAGAAGTTATAGCGCGGCTCAGGTGGGCCCAGCCAGGATCCCCCCGCGTGCATTTCTTAAGGACGGACATGATGAGCACTGCGTACAGCCTGCTTCTCGCCGGCGTTTTTGGTCATCGCATGGATCCTTTGCTGGTGACTCCACCTCGGCGACGGCGGCCGCTTCCGTTCGAGGACGGCTTGAGCCGGGGTCCGTGGAGCTGCAGTCCATGGGCGGGGCTTTACTTCGATGAGACTGAGACCTATCCAGGTAGCGTTGATGACTTCGGCCGCATCCAGTAAGGGTGGACCAATTGCGGACGGGTGTAATCCCGTGCCGGGCAAGCCGCGGCGATGGCTTTGCATCGCCCCCGGCTTCGAATGTCACCGGCGCATGTTAGACAAGATGCAGGCGCCACGGAGCCGGAGTGGGTCCGGATTTGTCTTCTGCTGACTCGGCCGGGGGATATGCCCCGCCGACCATGCGGCCGGAGTTGGTGGCGATGACGACGCCGTTCCGGTCAATGATCGATGATCCCTGTGGGAGCGGTGCCAGCAGCGGTGCAAAGGCCGTTTGCAGGTGGCTTACCAAGACATCTGCACCCGCTACGCCGATCAGCCGGCCGTCGGGAGTTGTTACTCGCTTGGTGAAATCGATGATGTAGGCGTGGCCGTTGGCGTCGACATATGCATGGCTTGTGTGGAGACCGGTACTTTCATCCTCAGGCCACCATGCGGTTGCGCGGAAATCGTAGTACTGCAGATCCTGGTACACGCGCTGGGGCGTTTCCATACCGAGCGGCTTGTAGTACCAAACGAAGCCTGTCTCTCCGAAAAACGATGGATCGGTCAAAAAGATGCCTAAACCGTTCAAGGTAGGCGAGGCCTCCCCCAGGGTCCGGCGCAGGACACTATCCAGTTCGCCAAGGGCATCGGACCCGGCGCCTGGCTCGTCCAGAAGATCGGAAACGGTGTCCTGAACAACCTGGAGAGCCGAGCTGGCGGTGACCGTTATTCTCTCTGTCAGCGCGTCGATGCTTTGAATGGCCCGATCCGTTTCGGTAGCAGCAATCGGACCTGCAAGGTCAAGAGCCATCCGTTGATCGATGAGCCGATTCATGTCATGGCGAACGTGCTCTTCGGCTAGGATGCGGGCCCTGCCGGCATCGCCGACGCGTATGGCTTCGACGATCGCGACGTGTTCTTGAGCGACCAGATGACCAGCGCTTGTCGAAGGTGACCACAACAGCGCCCCGACTTCGGCCTGGAGGGCGACCTCCTGACGGGTGAGGCGTACTGAGCTTGACGCAGATGCGAGTTCAATGTGGAAGCGGCTGTCTGCTCGCGTTACGTCGGCCGGCTCGACTACTTCCTCGACTATCCCAGCCAGGGCAGCTAGTCTCTCCAAGGGTATTTGCCGGGCTCTGGTAGCCGCGGCGGCGGCCGCTGCGCCTGTCAATGCGGCGCGATACTCACGCAGATCGCGTAGATCCTCAAGGGAATAGGAATGGAGCCTTTCCCTGTGGGCGCGTTGCGGGTTCCTGCCGTTTGCCTTGACGAAGCTTCCCCCTCCCCGGCCGCGACGTGTCTCAATGAACCCCTGATGTCGAAGATCAGCCAAAGCGGTGCGAAGCGTTTGTGTGGAGACACCCATCATGGCTGCCAGATCACTTTCACTGGGTAGTTGTTCGCCGTCTTCGAGCAATCCCAGCTCGATCGCATGGCGAAGCCGATCGCCGATTTCTTCCCCACGTTCGGCGATTTCCAATCGGCCGAACGCCAGTTGTTCCCTCCAGCTACTCATTGCCGTCCTCCTGATCGTCCCCGGGCCTCCGCATGCTCCCATCCTATCCTACAAACCTTGACATGTGATCTCATAGGTTTTTAGCTTTAGGGAAAGTAGGGATCAATTGGGGATCAACGGGACACCGTCCATCGGGTATCCCTCGCAGAAGAAGCCCGGGGAGGTGGGCATGATGAAATCCTGAAGCTTGTTCACGAACATCGTGCGGATCGGGAACGGACTCGTCCATGGCCTGCACCCAAGGCCCCCGAATAGTCCCGCGATTCCTGGCTGCATTGACCCCGTTACCTCCGGTGCCGCCGGGCCCTTACGGACGGGTGGCTGCAGCCAGCAGTTCCAGGATGTGTTGGTACGGCCGGCCGGTTGCGCGGGTCAGCCCTATTTCACAGGTCCGGTTTGAGGAGGCGTACCCGGCAAATCGGTCGCCGCGGGCCTGTTCGGCTTGTGCGATGCCGGCAGCCTCCGGCGCCGTGGCCGAGGCTGTAAGTTCCGGATGCAGCAGTCCGCGGTCTCCGGCGAAGGCGCAGCAGCCAGCATCGATCGGGGTGAACACCTCGTCAGAGAAGTGCTCTGCGATCGTGACCAGATGGTTGGCTGTTCCGGCGATGGTGCTGGAGCAGGTCGGGTGGAGCGCGACTGAGGAGATGCGCTGCTGTACTTGCAGCTTTGGCAGGAGGTCCACGGTGAATTCGATGGCGTCGATAACCCGGAGGTCTGACTTTTCAGCAGCCGATCGCAGCATGACTTCCAGGCCTTCAGCGCAGGATGAGGCATCTACGATGATTGGCAACCGCCCGCCTTCGCTGGCCGCCAGCAGCGCAGGTACGACGATGCCCCGCATGTGTTCCCAGCCGGCAGTCATTCCTTTTGACTTCCAGGGAGTGCCACAGCACATCGAAGCGAGCTTCTCCGGTGTACGGAGGCGGATTCCGGCACGGTCGCAGATTTCGACGAAAGCGTGCGATACGCCTGCTGATCCTTGGCGGTCTTCCGGGCCGAACATGGTTCCGATGCAGGCCGCGAAAAGCACAGCGTCGGCGTCCGTGTCGCGACGTACGGGCCGCTTGGATCCGCCGGTCGGAAGGGAAGAATCGTAGGCGGGAAAAGCATGACCGATGAATTTCCGGGCCACGTTGGTAATTGCTTCAGATGGGCCGGGGAGGGCCTTGGCGACAGTCATCGCCACTCCCCCGATACGGGACGCGGGATCCCATGCATGTGCTGCACCGGACCAGGCGGCGGACTCGGCCTTCCCTGCCGTTTCTGCCCGTAGCCTCCGGACCAAGTCGCCGGTGTTGATGCCAACCGGGCAGGCGGTTCCGCACATGCCGTCGACGGCACAGGTTGATACGCCGTCGTAGTCATAGCCTTCGAGAATCCGGCGTGCCAGCTCGTGGTCGCCTTTGGATTTGGCGACTTCGGCATCGCGGCGCAGGGTGATGCGTTGCCGGGGGGTGAGTGTGAGCTTCCGCGAGGGGCACACGGGTTCGCAGTAGCCGCACTCCACACACCGGTCAACTTCTTCTTCGACGGTAGCGGTCTCCTTGAGATTGTCCAGGTAGGACCGTGGGTCACCGGAGAGCACTGCTCCGGGATTAAGAATCCCTTGCGGGTCAGCGAGATCCTTGAGTTCACACATGATTCCGTAGAGTTCGGCGCCATACTGGCGGCTCACGTAGGGGGCCATGATGCGACCGGTTCCGTGCTCGGCTTTGAGCGTTCCCGCTGCTCCCAGGACCAGGTCAACGAGGTCTTCGGTAAAGTTTTCCCAGCGACGGGTATCCTGGTCACCGCCAAAGGCCTCATTCAGCATGAAGTGAAGATTTCCGTCCTTCGCGTGGCCGAAAATCACTGAATCCCGGTATCCGTGCTCGGCGAGGAGCCGGGCCAGGTCCTTGCATGTGCTGGCCAGGGCTGGGACGGGAACGGCAATGTCTTCGAGCAGTTGGCTCGTGCCCGAGGGCCTGGCGCTGGCCACTGCCGAGTACAGGCCCTTGCGTACCTTCCATAGGGCTGCCCTCTCGCGCGAATCCTGAGTCATCGCTACCGGCAGGGCCAGTCCCAGCTCCGCGAAGAGTTTCTCCGCCTCGTGAACCGTGCCGTTGAGTTCCTCAGGTTTGTTTGCGGCGAATTCCACGAGCAGCGCCGCCGGGTCAGGCAGGTCCAGGGTCCGGATCTGTTCGGGGCATCCGGACAAGCCGGATGCAACCCGAAGGGACGTCGCGTCCATGAGCTCAGCCGTCAAAGCACCGGCTTTCACAAGTTCGGGCACCGCAGTTGCTGCTGCGTGCACGCTGGAAAAGACCAGAAGTCCTGTGGAGATATGGGGCTTCACTTCAACCGTGTCAAAGACGGCTTCGGCGACGAAGGCCAAGGTGCCCTCGGAACCTACCAAGAGATGCATAAAGATATCGAGGGGATCCTCGTAGTCAAGGAAGGCATTCAGGCCGTAACCCATGGTGTTCTTCATTGAAAACTGCTGGCGAATGCGTTCCACGGAGACCGTTGAGGCATGGATACGGCGTCGCAGGCGCAGCAGGCCCTGATAGAGAGCCGGCTCACGGGCGGAGAATTCAGCCGAGGCGCCCGGAACCCCCGTGTCGATGATTGTCCCGGAGGGCAGGACGAACCGTATGGACCGCAGGGTCCGGTACGTGTTGGCCTCGGTGCCGCAATGCATGCCCGATGAATTATTGGCGATGACTCCGCCGATCGTGCAGGCGATTTCACTCGCCGGGTCGGGGCCGAGCGCGCGGCGGTAGCGCGCAAGCCTCTGGTTGACCGCACGGACGGTCGCTCCAGGTTGAACACGCACCGACGCTCCGTTGTCCATTACGTCGATCGCCCCAAATTTTCGGCGCGTATCGGCCAGGACACCCGAGGACACTGCTTGGCCGGACAAACTTGTCCCTCCGGAGCGGAACGTCAGAGGCGTTTCGTGGCGTGCACAGACGCCGAGCATTGCTGCGACGTCGTCCGCGGAGCCAGGCGAGGCGACAACGCTGGGGATCAGAAGATACGGTGACGCGTCATGGGCGTTTGCGTACAGGTCCAGCGGCCGTGTTGTCACGGCGTCGTTGCCCAAAACCGCGGCGAGGTCACGCGCGAGCCGCTCTTCTCCGGACGCCTGCCCCGGCGCGGAGGCCGGCGGGCGGTGGGCAGAGACACCCATCGTTCTACGGGACATCAGAATCCTTTCCCAAACTTGCAACGACGCCGCATTGCAGTCAATTTCAAGATTGCCTCCGGGTAGGAAAAGCAATGCACCTCGCCCGGACCACGGAGATCCGGTTCAGCAAACCTCCCCGCCAAGAAGCAGACCCGTCCGTTTCACGCCGTCACCCCCGAGATCCGCTGGTCTTCTTCGGGCTGAACCGCGTTGACCATTGATCAGGAGCCTTGGACGGAAATATCGTGGCCTGCTGAGCCAAGGATGGCACACATCCTTGACATGTGCCACCTAGTATTCTAGCTTGTGTTGTAAAATACTACTGTGCCTCAGACCACATTGGAACGGGTTGCGATTTCACCACCCAGGCCTTTCACGGGTGCCCATAAACAGGTGCGGCAAGATGTGAAAAGAAGTCCGTCTGGATCAGTGCGCCCGCAACACATCCCTGCATGGGTGGTTCGGTGCTTTGCGATCTCTGGGCTTTGGAAGCCGCCATGACTCATCAATCAGAGGAGAGCGGCAGATAGGTACTCAGCTCGTGACCATCGCCTGAACAGAGGCTCGAACCGTCCCTTTGCTTACAGGAGGACCCATGGATGCCCGCACACGAGGGCAGGCGTTGTTCGCCGGTACCATCGGCAATGTTGTGGAGTGGTACGACTTCGTGTTGTACGGCTACTTCGCCACCACGATCGCCGCACTGTTTTTCCCCAAAACCGACCCCACCGCCGCCCTGCTTTCGACGTTCGCGGTATTCGCCGTGGGCTTCCTCTCCAGGCCGGTAGGCGCCATTGTCTTCGGCCGCCTGACAGACAAGATCGGGCGCAGGAAGTCGCTCATCGCCTCGGTCGGCCTCATCAGCGCCGCAACCATCGCCATGGGCGTGCTGCCCGGATACGGCGCAGTGGGTATCGTGGCGCCGGCGCTGCTTCTGCTGTGCCGGCTCGTCCAGGGTCTGGCTGCAGGCGGTGAGTACACTTCGGCGCTGACCTATGTTGTTGAACACGCGCCGCTTGAAAAGCGAGGACGCTACTCAGGCGTTGCGGTAGCAGGATCGTATGCAGGATTCGCACTGGGGTCCCTGGTGTGCATTTTGATGACTTCAACGACGACGTCAGATCAGCTGCTGTCGTGGGGCTGGCGGATACCTTTCCTCGCGGCGGCACCGTTGGCGGTGATCGGCCTCTATCTTCGTCTTCGGGTCGAGGACTCCCCTGTTTTTGCGGCGATGCTCAGCGCCGGTGAAGTCGAGCCGGCACCGCTGAGGCAGGCTTTCAGGATCGCGAAGAAGGGCATGCTGATCATGGTTGGATGGGCCACGGCGTGCTCGCTCGGCTACTTCCTCAGCGTCACCTTCCTGATCTCCTTCCTGACCAGCTCGCGGCACTTCACTCCGACCCAATCGCTCCTCACAGGCGTGGTGACCTCTATGGTTGCGTTGGTGGTGAACCTGCTGGCCGGACCCGTCATCGACCGGCTCGGAATGAAGCGGGTCGCCGTCACCTCCATGGCCGTCATGGCTATCTGGGCTATCCCCGCGTTCCTCTTGTTCCAGAGCGTCGACTTTGTCCTTGCCTGCCTCATTGTCGCCGTCTTCGCTGTGTGCCTTGGAGCCAATGCAGTCATCACTGGCCTGGCGTGTGTGCAGTTGTTCCCTGCACGGGTCCGCGGCACGGCCGGGGCGCTGTCCTACAACGTGGCCTACGGCATCTTCGGCGGCACCGCGCCCCTGCTGGCAACCTGGCTCACCGCTAGCGGGAGCCTCATCGCACCGGCCATCTACCTTGCAGTGATGTGCGTGATAGGCGTCGTTGCGGCCGTCGTGGGCATTGGCAGCCGCTCGTACGATTTTTTGGTGAAGGAACAGGAACACGGATTCACCGAAAAAGTCGAAGGGGCCAGCGCTTAATCATTGACCGTCTGAGGCGGCCCCGTCGGGGCGGCGCACCTCATCGGACACTTGCACACCCATTGTCAGCGACATTGTTTGTAACCGACATCGTCGTCCAGCTCGACCGTCGACAGACCGTCAGAACGTCTCTGAGATCCCGGTGTACGGCTCTCTCGCGGCGCTCATGGTGGACACCACCCGATCAAACTTGCTTGACCCTACGCTCGCATTAGCAAATGGAGGATTCATATGGCACCTCATAACCAGCATTTCAGCCTTGAGGAGTTCAGCCTCCGCCAGGCGGCCGCAGTGGCGGCACTGGCAGAGTCGGATCTTGACGGAATCTTGTTGTTCAAGATCGAAGACATGTACTGGCTCTGTGGCTTGGACACCGACGGTTTTTGCATTTTCCACGCCATGTTCTTGAACCGGGACGGACGCCTGACCCATATCAGTCGGGTCGTGGACCTGGCAAATGTGCGGTACTCCTCCATTTGCGAGGATATCCGGGTGTGGCGCGACGACGAGAACAACCCTGTCAGCAAAGTAATCAAAGATACGCTGGCGAGCCACGGCATGGCGGGAAAACGTGTAGGGATACAGCTGGACACCATGGGTCTAACGCCGAAGCTGCACCAGCAAATCGAAGCTGAGCTTGATGGTTGGTGCCAGCTCGTCAACGCCTCAGGCCTGGTCCAGCAGCTTCGATTGGTGAAAAGCGACAGGGAGCTGGACTACATCCGTCGGGCGGGGCAGATCGTCGATTCCTGCAGGGATATAGCGATCGCCGGGGTGCGCCCCGGCGTATTCGAAGGCGATCTCATGGGCAAACTGTGGGGCAAAGTCTTTTCAGAAGACGGTGACCCGCCGGCACACCGGAGCCCGATCGGCGCCGGCGCGTCCGCACTGAACGGACGCTACACGACAGGCCGGAAAAAGATCGGTCAAAACGACCAGGTGACGTTCGAACTCGGGGCCGGATACCGCCACTATCACGCCGTGGATATGTTCGTCGTGCTGACAGGACCCGACATCGACCCACGCCATCTAAGGATGCACGAGGCCTGCCGGGATGCCTTGGAGGCTGTTCAGGGCAAGCTTCGACCTGGATATACGCTCGGGGATGTTTACGAGACGCATCGTGCGACCCTTGCCAAGCATGGATTCGAGGACAGCGCCCTTGCAGCGTGCGGCTACACGATGGGCGCCGTGTGGCCGCCCACGTGGATGGAGCAGCCCATGATCTATGCCCACAACCCTGTCGTGATTGAGCCGAACATGACCTTCTTCACGCACATGATGCTGGTTGACCAGCAGGCCGGCTTGACCATGTCCCTGGGAGAACAGGTAATTGTCACCGACGGGCTCCCGGAACTCGTTACCACCGTCCCCCGGGAGCCCATCATCACCCATTAGGCGATGGCGGCCTGACCCGGTCCGCCAACTGATGCGCTTTGGCCCGGCTACTGTAGGAGCACGCACCCTCGCGCGAACGGGGAGAGTGTAGGAAGGCACAACGGACCGACGAGTCAGGATGACGTGCCGCAGCACCCCCCGGGATCAGAACGGTATTGGGGGTGCGGTCGATCCCCTGGAGCATTATGCATTCGGGCTCCGCGTGTTCCCCGAAACCCGGGGAACACGCCTTTCGGCAGTTGGGCGGGAATGCCGCATCGGACGTTGACGCGGCAGGGGTCGAAGGAACCGATGCTCCTTCGACCCCTATGCCGCCATGGGAGGAACGGTTCGCGACTACGCGGACGCCGCGGCTGTTGGCGGCAGCGCAGAAAAGCTCCCTGCCTTCCCGATGGTGACGGCGAGGTAGTCGTGGACGGCGCGCTGGGTGTTTTCAAGGAGCGTTCTCATGGCCGCTGATGCGCCTTCCTCATC
>NZ_JBYSXD010000056.1:0-26805 GCF_058781865.1 Arthrobacter sp. FW306-1B-F12A | reverse complement strand
CCATCATCGGAAGACCTCGACCCCTATCCGGCCAACGACGCGCCCACCCCCGCTACACCCTCAAATGCGATGAGCCTCATAAGGCTATGCCTGTCCCCGAGTCAGTACCCTCGGGCGTTCTAATCTGAAACCTTGAAAGCTAGTTCTTGCGACGCTGGAAATCAGCGAAAGCTCCGATGCCGGTTCCAACAAGCGCGATGCCAGCAAGTATTGACCACCAGAGCTGCATATATCCGGCGGCCGTTATGAATAGCAGAACCGCTACCAATGCAAATAGAAGCAGGGAAATAGGAATGTCGCGAGCACCTTTAGGAGTCAAAACACGCTTCCTTGATCGAGGCGATGCCTAGAACCTCTCCAGCAAGACCACCGCCGGCGGCAACGACAGCTTGCCACTTCTTCTCCAACCCGGATGCCGCGTTCCAGGCGCGGAAGAGAATTTCGAAGGTCCTCTGAATACTTCCAAACCTTGCAACTAGTTTAGCGACTTTACCGGCGACCAGAGCGTTAGCAGCAACCTCTGCCGTAACGGTCGCTATACACTTGGCCCAGCCCCAAAAGTCGCTCGGATCAGCGGTTACCGGAAAGGCTGTGTTCTGATCAAAATCGATCGACTGCACGAGACCCTCTCCGTCGAGGGAGAACCGCGTCGGAACAGCCCTGCCGAGCGCATCGTAAGCCCATGGAGCCCTGTAACCCCCAGCAATCGCACCCTCAGCGGTGCGAACAACAACGGAACCATCAGTGTCTATGGCTGCTTTTGATCCTGCGGGGAGCGACAAGGGAAACCGATATTCTCGATCCGCAGTGTTTGAAGCAATGTTGATCAGTGTCTGAGTTCCCTTGCCTGTGGCATAACTACTAATCACGGCACTGTTGAGTTTGGTGCTCAGAACCGGCTCACCTTGCCCGGCGAAAAGGCCGTCCGGGATCTTGCCCGGTTTTGCGAGAGCTTCGGATGAAGCCGTGCCCGGAAGAGTGATGCTTGCGGACCAAGCGCCGGCGCCAGAAACAACGATGTTCGTTCCGGGGACCGCAACAGTACTGACTTTGCTTGGCGAATGAACCCCTTCACCTAAAGAAACTGGCGATGCCTGTGCAACCCCCGCGCTCGACACCACGACCCCACTGGCGACAAGCGCGACAAGTAGAAGACTTCCGATTGAACCTAGCTTAGATCTGTTTGACATGGATCACCTTTCAGAGAGAGACAGGCGCTTCACGATCAAATTATGCATATGAGGCAAATGAGGGCAAGAGTTTTATGAAACAGGTCGAGGGAATTATTTTCAAATTCCAAAATGGGAATCACGGATTGCATTCCTCTCGCATGTCTCAATACTCAATCCACCGTCCGTCGCTACTCAATTTATGACTTTCGACCACTCAATTTCAGGTATACGTCACTCAATAGGAGCAAAAACTCTTGACATTAATGCGACTCTTATGATCGATGAGGTAGCCGGGGCTGAGCCGCGAAGGTGACCGAGGCGGCCCTTGACCGCCTCGGTCGCCTCCTATGCGTGAACCGGTGTCGTCACGCCTGCAGGCTCAGGAACCCCGGGCGCTCAGCCCCAAAATTCCGTGAGCTGCCCGGCAAGGGCTCTGCCTTGCTCGTAACCCGCCTGGGCCGCGGGCGGACGCAGCGACAGATCCATGGCATTGGCGCCGAACATGTGCTCCGAGTTGCTGTCCGGGAAGATCGTCTCGACTCTGCTGCCGCCTGCGCGGAGTTCGTCGACCTGCGTCGCGAGATGCGTGCCCCACTCCTGCGGTTGCAATGATCTGCCACCGAAGGGTGAGAGCACCAGGACCCGTCCGTATCCGGCTGCCAGATCGGCATTCTCGGCGTTGGATCGATAGCCGCCGTCGAGGTACCGCTTGTCTCCGATCCTGTAAGGCAAGCCGCTGGAACAGCTGGCGGCGATTGCATCCACCAAGTCGACGCCGCTATGGCGGTCGAACGCGACCGGTTCACCGTTACGGGCATCGACCGCCGTGATGAGCACTGTCCGTTCAGGCCAGTGCTGGCTGGGTAGCCGGGTGGCGACAGTGGTGCGCCATTGCGTTGACCAGGCGCCATCCGACGCCGCATCCATGTCGAGCGCCGCCGCGCCCAGTCGCCGGCGCATGTCAGCCACATCCTGGGCATCGGCGATGATCTTGTTGATCCGCTCGAGGTGGTTCACCACTGGCCTGGCCGGCGCGCGTCCCGGCCCGGACCCGACCGGAGCGGGCCGTTGCGGGGGGACGGCGTCAAGGATGTTGGCGAACAGTTGAGTTGGTGTCGCGCCGGCAATCTGGGCCGCGGCCGTTGATCCGGCCGAGGTGCCGATGGTCAGATCGGCGTCGGTCACATCCAGCCCGGCATCGAAGAGGCCGGCGATGACGCCGATCAGCCAGGCATTGCCTGTCGATCCGCCGCCACCGAGGACCAGCGCCCGATCGCGGGAGTGCAAAGGAAAAGAAGGTGTTGTGTTCATGGGAGTCGCCTTTCGCGAATTGCCTGTTTGGCGCTCCCGGTGGCGACTAGTTCAGTCGCGCGATCGTGGACTGCAGGGGAGCACCCATTGCGGATACTGCGTTCATGGGACTCACCTCCTGCTGCTGATAGATCACGATCGCCGCAACGCTAGCACGCCCGCAATGCGGAGCGCAACGGTCCGGCACTGCGCCGGCCGTCGCCCCTAATCCTCCACAGGGAACGCCACGCCTTCGCCCACCACGCGGAGGCACAGTTCCGTGCCGGGCTTGGTGATGGAAGCGTTCCAGTGCCGGATGGTGATGATTTCGCCACCTCCCGGGTAGGCCAAGGATGCGCCGGCGGCGGCAACGCGCGGGGCGAGCTTGATCCGCACGGTTGTCTCGGGGCCGAAGTAGTCAGTGTCGACCACGACTCCGCGGATGGGACCGTCGGGAGCAATCCGGATCTGTTCGGGGCGGAGCATCAACTGCACGAGGCCCTGTGCCGGGGGACGGCGTACGGGTATGCCGCCCAGCGAACACGTGGCCAGGGAGCCTTCCATCCACGCGTCCAGGATGACTGCGTCGCCGAGGAATTCGGCCGTTGCCCGGTCCGCGGGACGGGTGTACACAACGAACGGGTTGCCGATCTGCGCCAGTTTCCCGCCGCGCATGATCGCCACCTGATCCGCGAAGGACAGGGCCTCGGCTTGATCGTGCGTCACCAGGATGGTGGTGACTCCGGCTTCGTTCAGCACCTTCGCCACGGCGCGCCGCGTGGCCACGCGGAGGCCGGCGTCGAGCGCTGAGAACGGCTCGTCGAGCAGCATGAGCTGCGGTTCGCGGGCCAGGGCGCGGGCAAGCGCCACCCGTTGCTGCTGGCCTCCCGAAAGCTGGTGGGGGCGCCTCTTTGCCATGTCCGCATCGAGGGAAACCATGTCGAGCAGTTCCTGGACACGGGCCTTCACGGCGCGGCGGCCGCCGTCGAGCGCTGATTTGTCCAGTCCGAACGCGATGTTCTGCCCCACGGTAAGGTGCGGGAAGAGCGCGCCGTCCTGGGCCACATAGCCAACATGCCGCTTGTGGGCCGGTACCCAGATCCCGTCCCCGGCCACCTTGTTTCCGTTGAGGCTGATGGAGCCGGTGTCCGGGTGTTCAAAGCCGGCGATCAAGCGCAGCAGGGTGGTCTTGCCGGATCCGGATGGACCGACGATAGCGGTGGTCCCACCCTTGGCCACGGAGAGGTTCACGCCCTTCAGTACAGCCTGGGAGCCGAAGTTCTTGGTGACCTCGGCGATGTCCAGATGCGTGTTGGTGGTGGGGGCCACCGAAGCCGCCACGCGGGGTGACGGAAGCCTTGAGGGGGATTGTTCGGTCACTGTCCGGCTACTTTCTTGGACTGTTGGAAAAGCAAGTACGTCATGGGGGCAGACAACAGGATCATGAGCAGGGCATACGGCGCCGCGCCCGAATAGTCGATCTCGCTGCTCTTGCTCCAAAACTCGGTGGCCAGGGTGTGCGTGCCATTGGGGGACAGCAGCAGCGTGGCGGTCAGCTCGTTGACGATGGCGAGGAACACCAGCGCGGCCCCGCCGGCGGCGGCCGGAGCTGTGAGGCGCAGCGTCACTTTCAGGAAGGACACCAGGGGGGCCTTGCCGAGCGATTGTGCGGCTTCGTCGAGCTCCTTGGGAGCCTGGGACAGCCCGGAGCGGATGTTTACCAGGGCCCGCGGCAGGAACAGCAGCACATAGGCTGCAATCAGGACCCCGGAGGTCTGGTACACGCCCGGGACCATTCGGATGCTCACGGTGACGAAGGCAAGGCCCACCACGATGCCGGGCAGGGAACTGGTGACGTAATTCGAGAGCTCAAGCATCTTGCTGAACCAGCTGGGGTGCCGCACGGCCAGATAGGCCATGGGGAAGCCGACGACGATAGTCGCCGCTGCGCCTACCGTGCCATAAGCGAGGGTCTGGAGGAGAGCCGGAAGGAATTCGTCGGCCGACCAGACGCGGGCGCCACCGGCCACTACCCAGCGCAGGACAAAAAAGATCGGCAATCCGAAGGCCAAAACGGTGAGCGCAAGCAGGGCGAGCTGGGAGGGAAGCTGGTAGTGGTGCAAGGGAAGCCTGGTCGGCTTGGCCTGCGCGCCGGAACCGATACGGGCATAGCGTGCGTTACCGCGGCTCCTGACTTCGGCCAGGAGCAGGATGAGGCAGAAGAACACCAGGACGCTTGCCAACATGTTCCCGGCAGTGCCGTTGAACGTGGATTGGAACTGGGTCATGATCGCGGTGGTGAACGTGTCGAAGCGGATCATCGCGAACGCGCCGTATTCGGCCAGCAGGTGCAGCGACACCAGGAGTGCGCCACCGGTCATCGCGATCCGGAGTTGAGGCAGGACAACCCGGAAGAAGATGGCCCACGGTCCCAAGCCAAGGGAGGCCGCGGACTGCTCAATCGCGGGGTCGAGACGCCCCAGGGTCGCAGCCGCGGGAATGTAGACAAGCGGGAAATACGACAGTGTGGCGATGAGTACGCCGGACCAGATGCCCTCCAGCGAGGGCACGGCGGTCACCCACGCATAGCTGTTGACGAACGCCGGGATGGCCAGCGGGGCCGCCAGGGCCACGGCCCACCAGCGGTGCCCTCGCAGCCTGGTCCGCTCCACGAGCCACGCGCCACCGACTCCCAATACCAGGCAGATCGGCACCGTGAAGACCACCAGCATGACGGTGTTCAGGAGCAGCTCGCCAACGCGCGGCCGGAAGATGAGTGCGACGGCGGTGTCCCACCCGGTCGCGGCCGTCATGTAAGCGACGTACCCCAGCGGGATGAGCGAAAACAGTGCGATCAGCACGGCCAGGAGGGATATTGCAGAAACGCCGAAAGGCGGGCGGGGGCGCTTGCCCCTGCCCGCCGTCGTCGCGCTCGCCGAAGCCTCGGGAACTTCCGGGGAGATGCGAGCCGATAGATCAGTGGTCACAGAATTACAGCAGTCCTGCCTTGGTCATCAGGTCGGTGACCTTTGCGGAGTTCAATTTGGCCGGATCCACCGTGGGAGCTTGCAGATCCTTGATGGGAACGAGTTTAGCGTTCGAGTCGACGTTGGAAGCGATCGCGTATTCGTAGGAGGTCCCGTTCTTGAGGACTTCCTGGCCCTGCTTGCCGGTGACGAACTTGATGAAGGCCTGGGCAGCTGCGGAGTTCTTGGAGGATTTCAGCACGCCGCCGCCGGAGACGGACAGGAAGGCGCCGGGGTCCTGGTTCTTGAAGAAGTACGGGGTGACGTTCTTGGAGTTCTCGCCGGTCTTCGCCTGGTCGCCATAGTAGTAGTAGTGGTAGATCAAGGCGGCGTCGATTTCGCCGGCGTTGACGGCTTTCATGGCGGTGCTGTTGCCCTTGTATGCCTTGAAGTTGTCCTTCATGCCCTTGAGCCACTCGGAGGTGGCTGCTTCGCCCTTTTGTTCGAGCAGGGCGGCAACGATTGCCTGGAAGTCAGCGCCGGACGGCGAAGCAGCCCACTTGCCCTTCCACTCCGGCTTGGCCAGGTCCAGCATGGACTTGGGCAGCTTGTCGTCGCTGATCTTGGTCTTGTCGTACACCAGGACAGTGGAGCGGGCGGCGATGCCGGTCCATTTGTTGGTGGACGGACGGTATGCGGCCGGGACCTGGTCCACAGTGGCCTTGTCGATGTCCGCGAAGAGGCCGGCGTTCTCAACCTGGGCCATCGCTGGGGAGTTCTCCGTGAGGAAGACGTCGGCCGGGGATGCCGCGCCTTCCTGGATGATCTGGTTGGAGAGCTCGGTGTCGGAACCCTGGCGGATGGTGACCTTGACGCCGGTCTGCTTGGTGAACGCGTCCACCCATTCCTTGGTCAGGGTGTCGTGCTGGGCGTTGTAGACGGTGATTTCGCCACCCACTTTAGTGGAAGTAGCAGCGGACTCGGGGGCTGCGGAGGAGGCGGTGCCGTTGCCGCAAGCGGCCAGGCTCAGGGCTGCAGTGGCGGCGAGTGCGATGCCGGCCAGCGCATGTGCGCGGATCTTCATGAGGGCTTCTTTCTGCGAGCAAATCCAAGGGAGCCCGGGGGAAGTGGGTGCGGGCTCACAGCTTGAAACTTTAGGTTAGCCATACCTAAACTTCCATCCAGAATGCCCCATTGTGACGGGAATCACATGTATTACGCAAGATTTACATGACCTAATGCATGGAGGTGGTGTGTCGTCGTTTGAGCGAGTGCCTTGCGGCAGTCGATAAGCTGGCTCCATGCCCGGTCTCGCCGAATTCCTGCCGACCTTCCTCGGCGTCGGCGTCCTGATGGCGGCCACGTTGGCACTGCTCTTGGCGTTCCGCACCCCTCACCCTTTCGCTCCCGCACTGGCCATCCTTCGCGGAGCCGTGCAACTCGCCGCGATCAGTTTTGTTCTGGGCGGTGTGATCACCAGCCCGCTATGGGTGGCAGTAGCCCTGCTGGTGATGTTTGCCGTGGCCGCGATGAGTGCCACGCGACGCATTGGCTGGAGCCTTCATCATTTGGGCTTGGTCAGCGGCTCCATGGCCGCTGGCATCGGAATGACGCTCGCCGTCATTTTCGCGACGGGAGCCATCGCGTTCACTCCCCGCTATGCGCTCGCGATCGGCGGGATCGTCATTGGCAACGGCATGACCATCGCAGTCCTGGCCGGCCGGCGCTTCAAGGAATCCGTTTACGAGCACTGGGAGGAAGTTGAGGGTTGGCTCGCGCTCGGCGCCACCCCGAGGCAGGCAACCCTTGATCTTGCCCGGCGGAGCGTCTATTCGGCCCTGATCCCGTCAACCGATCAAACCAAGACGACGGGACTTGTCACCCTGCCCGGCGCGTTCGTCGGGGCGATTTTTGGCGGGGTTTCTCCCTTTGAGGCAGGTCGCTTCCAGATCGTGGTGCTCGCGGCGATCATGGCGGCAGGTTCCATCACCGCCGTCATGATCATCGGAATCCTCGCACCGGTCCGCGTGCGCCCAGCGACGCTGCGCTGACACTGCCTAACGGGAGCGAGCCTCCGGCCGACAGTAGGAACTGAACCGCACTCCTACAAGCGCCTCCCTACCTAAAGCAGAAACGGCCCATGATCGTTGTCACCCGCCTGAACGGCACCAGCTTTGCCGTGAATCCGGACATCATTGAACGGATCCACGAAAGCCCGGACACCCATCTGGTGACCCTCGACGGCGCTACCTATGTTGTGCGCGAAAGCCTTGCGGAGGTCGTGGAACTAATTGCGAACTACCGCGCCTATATTCTTCGGCGGGCACAGGACCTCCCCACCGTCACGGGCTATCCCTTGAGCCTCGTGCGCACACCGGACCCGGACGGAAGGTAAGCCATGGATCCCTCAACAATAATCGGCCTGTTCCTGGCCTTCGGCTCGGTGGTCGCCATGGTGACCCTCGAAGACGCCAATCTCATGGCCCTCCTGCTTCCCGCGCCCATGGTCCTGGTTTTCGGTGCCACCCTGGCCGTAGGTCTTGCCGGGAACACGTTCCGCGATACCGTGCGGGCGTTCAAGGACCTCCCCAAAGCGTTCAAAGGAAAGACCGACAAGCCGCAGGACAGTATCGACCAGCTGATCAGCCTTGCCGAGAAGGCGCGGAGCGAGGGGCTTCTCTCCCTCGAAGAGGCGGCCGCGGACGAGAAGGATCCGTTCGTGGCCCGGGCCCTCCAGAACATCGCCGACGGCACCGATGCCGAAGAATTGCGCATCCTCATGGAGGACGAGATCGATTCCAAGATGCGCAGCGACCACGTCTCCGCCAAGTTCTTCGCGAGCCTGGGCGGCTACGCGCCGACCATCGGCATTATCGGCACCGTGGTATCGCTGACCCACGTCCTTGAAAACCTCTCCTCACCCGATCATCTGGGACCAATGATCGCCTCCGCTTTCGTGGCCACGCTCTGGGGTTTGTTGTCCGCGAACTTCATTTGGCTGCCGTTCAGTTCGCGGCTCAAGCGACTGTCCGAGCTCGAAATCGAACGCATGACCCTCCTGATGGAGGGCATGCTGGCGGTACAGAACGGGACCCAGCCCCTCCTGCTCGCCGAACGGCTCCGCGCCATGGTTCCCCCGGACCGCCTCGGCAAGGCGAAATCCGCAAAGAAGGGCGACGACGACGAAGCCCGCCCCGGCAAATTCGCTTCGTCCAAGGCCGCATGAGGTCCCGGCGCCGCCGCGGTTCACATCCGGCGGAAGAACACGTCGACGAACGCTGGATGGCTTCCTATATGGACATGGTCACGGTGCTCATGTGCATGTTCATCGTGCTCTTCGCAATGTCCACCGTGGACCAGGCCAAATTCGACAAACTCCGCAATTCTCTCGCCACCGGGTTCGGCGCGGTGGCCAGCCAGAAGGTGGACACCGCCAGCGGGACGGTCGTTCCGCCGGAATACACCAGCGCCGACGCCCAGGGATTCTCCAACTTGGACCTCGCACTCAAGGAAGCGGCCCGGCTCACCGCTTTGCGCGACGACATGAAGTCCAAGCTCGACGCCGCGGGGCTGGGAGCCAATGTGCAGTTCCAGATCAACGAACGTGGACTCACCGTGAAACTCGTAGGATCGCAGACCTTCTTCGAACCCGACCGGCCGGAACTCACGCCCCGCGCGAGCCAGGTCCTTGGAATGATCGCCCCGACCATGGCGAAGGCGGCCCTTGAAATCATGGTGGAAGGCCACGCGGCCAACGGGGTCACCTCATACCCCTCTACGTGGGAGCTTTCTTCCGCCCGCTCCGTCAACGTCCTCAGGTACCTCGTCGACCATGGAGGAATTTCTCCAGGGCACATCGGCGCCGTTGCCTTCGGATCCGCCAGGCAGGTCAACGATGATTCCACCGAGGCGCTGATGGAACTCAACCGCAGGGTCGACGTCGTCGTCCTCTCGGACCGGCCCGAAGTGGTCCGCGCCCTGATCCCCGAGGCGCTCAAGGCGAGGGCCGGCGGCCAATAGCGGCCGGTGCGCTTGTCGCGGCGGTGACGGGACGGCGTCGGGCACCATGGAAGTGACGGGCGTGCCGAGGTACGCTCGTGGCATGACCCCGGAAGACATCGCCCGGCTCACGTACTTGCGCAAGGCCCGTGACCTGATCGACCGCGAGTACGCCAAGCCTCTCGACGTACCCACCATGGCCAGCCATGCGTTCATGTCACCGGCGCACTTTTCGCGGCAGTTCCGCGCCGCCTATGGCGAGACCCCTTACAATTACCTCATGACCCGCCGGATCGAGCGCGCGATGGCGCTCCTGCGCGGCGGAATGAGCGTCACCGACGCGTGCATGGAGGTCGGTTGTACGTCACTTGGCTCCTTCAGCTCGCGGTTCACTGAACTCGTCGGCGTGCCGCCGAGCACATACCGCGCCCGCGAGCACCTGGCCGTGGCTGCCATGCCCGCGTGCGTCGCGAAGATACGTACGCGGCCCAGCCGAAACGAAGCCAGCAAGCGTCTGGAAGCGCTGGCGGTCGGCGCAGACTGACTCAGGCCGTAGCCGGCCACGACTTCAGCAGAGGTTCCGCCCCGATGGGGCGGGACCTCTGCTGCGTCCGGGACGTCCACTAACCCGGGCAGAGCGCCGCCGGAAATACGGGTCACATTTGATTTGCGGAAGTTTCATAGCGTCACCACCGCATTTGAGGATTATTCTGAAGCCATGCCAAATATTCGAGTATCTGAAGCGGCCCGGTTCCTCGGCGTCAGCGACGACACCGTCCGGCGTTGGACCGAGAACGGCATCCTGACTCCGGTCAAGGATGATTCAGGCCGGCTGGCCGTGGATGGGCTGGAACTTGCCCACGTCGCGCGGGACCAGGCCCAGCTGCCCGAGGATCCCACCCGGGTGGGCCGCTCGGCGCGCAACCGTTTCGTCGGCCTGGTCACCGGCATCACGGCCGACAAGGTCATGGCACAAGTGGAACTGCAGTGCGGTCCCTTCCGTGTCGTCTCCCTCATGAGCAGCGAAGCGGTCCGCGAGCTCGGGCTCGAACTCGGCTCGGTCGCCACAGCCGTGGTCAAGGCCACCACGGTCATCATCGAAACTCCCCAAGGAAAGAGCACCATATGAGGATCATCCCCAAACCTTTCGCCGCGGTGCTCGTCGCCGGCGCCCTCGCGGCCGGCATGACAGGCTGCGGTTCAAGCACTCCCGCAGGCACCGCAAACGGCGGATCCGCCAGCGCAAGCGAAACACCAAAGCTCTCCGGCACGGTGACGGTTTACGCGGCTGCCTCGCTGAAGGCAACGTTCACCAAGCTGGCCAGCGAATTCGAAGCTGCGAACCCGGGTACAAAAGTGGCCCTGAGCTTCGCCGGGTCTTCTGACCTCGTCACCCAGATCACCCAAGGCGCTCCGGCGGACGTCTTTGCCTCGGCTGACACGAAGAACATGGGCAAGCTTTCCGACGCCAAGCTGCTCGACGGAACGGCCAAGAACTTCGCCACCAACGTCTTGACCATTGCCGTCCCGCCGTCCAACCCGGCGTCGATCAGTTCCTTCGCGGACCTCGCCAAGCCGGGCGTCAAGGTGGTGGTCTGCGCCAGTCAAGTACCCTGCGGCTCCGCGGCCCAAACCATCGAAAAGGCCACCGGCACAACCCTGAAGCCCGTCAGTGAAGAGTCTTCCGTGACTGACGTCCTGGGCAAGGTCGCCTCAGGGGAGGCCGACGCCGGACTCGTCTACGTCACCGACGTCAAGGGCGCAGGGGACAAGGTCAAGGGCATCACTTTCCCGGAGTCGGACAAGGCCGTCAACACCTACCCGATCGGCACCGTTGGCACCAGCAAGAACAAGGACCTGGCTGCCGCGTTCATCGCCTTGGTGACGGGAAGCGAAGGCAAGAAGGTGCTCGGCGACGCCGGCTTCGGAACGCCGTGACCCTCCGGAAAGAAGCGAGCAGGATTCAAGAAGCGCTCGTCAACGCCCCGGACTAACGTCGTTGCCATGACTATTTCATTGCAGTACTCACATATCACTGTCAACGATCCCGACGAAGCGCTCACCTTCTACCGGGACGCCCTCGGCCTTGAGGTGCTCAACGACGTCGCGCAAGGCGGATTCCGGTGGGTGACTCTCGGCAGCAAGGACCAGCCGGGTGTTGAAATCGTGCTTTCCGAGCCGCATGCGGGCCGGTCCAAGGCCGACGGCGACTCCCTCCAGGAGCTGCTCACCAAGGGTGTCCTGGGGCCGATCGTCTTCCGTTCCGACGACGTCGACACGCTCTTCGAGAAGGTCAGGGCGTCCGGCGCGGAGGTCATGCAGGAGCCGATCGACCAGCCGTGGGGTCCCCGTGACTGCGCCTTCCGCGATCCTTCGGGCAACATGGTGAGGATTTCGCAGGCTCCGGCCGCGTAGCTTGGTCTATTCTTAGCGGTGAAGAGCAGCTGTTCCGGTTCCGCGTTCAACCGGGTTCTGCCGCAAAGGAAGATTCGGGGATCTGAGGCTCACCATGGATGCTGGCGCTGAGCTCTGTACGCCGTTTCTGACCCAGCTACCAGTAAGCGGTGCAGCCGTGTCCATGTTCGGCGGGGCCGCGTCGGAGACCCTCGTGTGCGCTAGCGACAAACTGGCGGCCAAGCTTGATGAGCTGCAGTTTGATTTGGGGGAAGGTCCAAGGTGGGAAGCCTTGCGCACCAAGCTCCCGGTTCTTGTCCCCGATGTGCGAAATTCGCATCCGTACTCGTGGCCGGTTTTCAGCAAAGCAGTCCTGGAGACCGAAGCTGCGGCGCTGTTTGTGTTCCCGGTGACCCTGGGCGCTTTGGAGCTCGGGGTTGTGGAGCTCCACAATACGAAACCGGGGAGCCTGAGTTACGCCGATTATGCGACAGCATCGGTCCTTGCCGGCCAAACGGCATGGCATTTGTTGCGAGGGGTTCTGTCGGTGAACTCGCCCGACACAAACCCCGCCGTGGAAGCGGCGTTGATGTCCCGGCGGGAGATCCACCAGGCCACGGGAATGGTCCTGGCACAATCAGGGAGTTCCGCTGCCGATGCACTTTTGTTGATGCGTGCACACGCGTTCGCGCATGCGCTGACATTGCGCGAAACAGCCGAGGCAGTGCTGCAGGGACGCCTGAGTTTTGCCCCGGGGAATGACGCGCACGGCAGCGGCGGTCTGCAGTAATATGGCGACATGGTGACGACAAGCCGCGCCGAGCGCGTCAGCGCGGCCTTCGTAAAGATCACGAACACGTTGGTCGCTGACTACGACGTGCTGGACTTGCTCCATGCGCTCGTCGAGGCATCCGTGGATCTGCTCGATGCCGCCGCCGCCGGGTTGCTGCTTGCAGATCCTCACGGCGAGCTGCAAGTCCTGGCCTCCACCAGCGAGCGAAGCCAGCTGGTTGAAATACTCCAGCTGCAGGCGGGCTCCGGTCCTTGTGTTGAGTGCTACCGGACAGGAACGCCGGTGGTCGTGGAGGACATAGCGTCCTTGACCGGCCAATGGGACGAATTCCGGGCGGCCGCCCTTTCGCAGGGATTCCGTTCTGTCCACGCGGTACCGATGCGCGTTCAAGGAAGAACCATCGGAGCCATGGGTCTATTCGGCGAACGGTCCGGCGCCCTGACGCCTGAGGACGTTGCCATCGGCCAAGCGCTGGCGGACGTTGCGACGATCGGCATCCTGCAGGAACGCACCATCCGCGAATCGGCGGTTGTCAACGAACAGCTTCAGCGCGCCCTGAACAGCCGGGTCCTCATCGAACAGGCCAAGGGGGTCATTGCCTACACTGCCGGAGTCAACATGGAAGAGGCGTTCGGGCGCTTGCGCTCATTTGCACGCGCCAACAACCAGAATCTGCATGACACGGCAGCGCGTGTCATCAACCGGACCCTGACTCTATAAGCGGCAAAGACCGTCCGCCGAGCTAGGGTCTGGTAACCGGGCGAATCCGGAGAAATTCCTGGTGGGACGCTAATTCGATGCCCAGTGCTGCCGCCGAAATGTCCTCGAGAGCATCCATCATCGATTCGAAGGCAGCCCCGTTTCCGGGTTCCGAATTCTCATCGCCGAATTGGATCGACCGGAAGAACGTAAAGCGCGCCACTTTTATTTTTAGCTCCGCGATGAGTTCGTCGATCTCCGCCAACGGGTAATCCCGCCAAGCTTCGGACTCTGCTGTGGCCGCGGGACGCCGGGCGTGGGAGGTGCGGGTGCTGGGGTCGCCTGGCATGATGTGTGATGTCCTCCTGGAGCGTGCGCCGACGATTGGCGCTGCCAGGGTCCAGGGCAACACACTTAGCCTATCCGACATGCCATCACGCGGAAAGGCTCTGATAAATAGTCCCTTACCCCTGCACCTTCCTTGCCGATAGTGGCAACCGTGAGTGAACAGGAAGATCAATCGGCGGGACGGCAGCGCACCGTGGACGTCTATGACTTCCGCAGGCCCACCACCTTGCCGCGACAGCACAGCCGCGTCCTGGAAGTCGCCTTCGAGACGTTCGCCCGCCAATGGGGAACGCAGCTGACGGCCAAGGTCCGCGTGAAGTCCACCGCGACCCTTGAACAGCTCATCATGCAGAGCTACGACGAATACGCCGCATCCCTCCCTTCGGTCACGGCGATGGTGCTGTGCCGCATTGAGGGCAGCGAATCGCGGCTGGTCATGCAGTTTCCTGCCACGGCGGCATTGTCCTGGGTCACCCGCATGCTGGGCGGGGCCAGCGAGACGGCGGTCCCGGATCGTAAGTTCACCCAGATCGAGCAGTCCCTCATCAGCCGCATGGTGGAAGACGGACTCGAGGACCTGAGCTATTCCCTTGGCGCCCTGCTGACCACCCCTGTGCGCATGGACGTTATCCAGTACAACTCCCAGTTCGCCCAAGCCGCGGCTCCGGCAGAGCTCATGATCGTGGCCTCCTTCACCGTGAAGGTGGGCGAAAGCCTTGCCGCAGCCAGCCTCGCGATTCCCGCCGACATCCTCCTTTCCGGGCTTGGCGACGTGAATCCCACTGTCCACAGCCGCGACGCCGAGGCGCTTGTCCGCGCCCAGGTCACCCAGGTGCCGGTGGACGTCGCCATCCAGTTGAGCCCCACCCCGGTGACGCCCGCGCAGATCCTGGGCCTCGCCGTCGGGGATGTCATTCCGCTGCCGCACCTGGAGAACCGGCCGTTCGACGTCGCCATCAACGGCACCCGCCTGGCCACCGCAGCACCGGCCCGCAACGGCTCCCGTGCAGCCGCCGTCATCGTCACAATCGAGGAGAACCAGCGATGAGCATCACCCTGACCCTGCACGAGTCCGCGGCCGAGCGTTTGGCGATGCAGCTGCCGACCCTTGCAACGCTGCGCGTCTCCGGGATTGTCCCGCCCCAAGCCGCTGCGCCATATGCACCCCTCGCGATCACTGCCACTTTCGTCGGCGCCGTGACCGCGGACTTCGCACTCATCCTCACCGACCGTTCCTTCCTTGCCGCTGCCGGCGGGTTGAACGGCGTCGTCTCCGGCGGAGTCGTGTCCGTCGTTGACGTACTGCGCCCCGCGATTGAACACGCGGCTGACGCGTTCGACGCCGGCGTGCTGGGGGAGTTGCGTGAAGAAGACGCCACCGGACTGCTGTCCGACTCCGAAACCGCTGTTTTTGAATTGCGTCAATCACCCGCGTCCGACGGCGGGCAGGCATTCGGCTGGTTCGCCGTGCGGGTCCGCGAACACGGGACCGTCCAGGACGCGGCCGCCGCACGGAACGCCCAGGTGGGTGCCGTTTCGTCACGCCTCGGACTGATCAGCAACGTCGAAATGGCCCTCACCGTGGAAATCGGCCGCACCCGTATGTCCGTGCGCGACGCCCTCGCCCTGGAACCGGGCAAAGTGATCGAACTGGACCGCTCGGCCGGCGCACCCGCGGACGTCCTCCTCAACGGACGGCTGATTGCCCACGGTGAAGTGGTCGTCGTGGACCAGGACTATGCCGTGCGCATTACCCGCATCCTGGACGTCGCCGAGGGAATCTACTAGATGGATTCGCTCATCCTCGGGCTGCGCGTGCTCGTGGCCTTGGGTGCGGTGCTGGGGTTCATTTGGGTCCTGCAGCGCCGCCTTCTCAAAGGAAAGGCCAAGGGCCGACGCCGGGCCAACACCACGCTGACGGTGGTCAGCCGGCAGAGTGTCGGACAGAAGGCCTCCGTAGTGGTGGTCGACGCCGGCGACAAACGCTTCCTTTTGGGTGTCACCGAGCACGCGGTCAACGTCCTGCACAGCAGCGACGTCCCCGTGGAGGTTCCGGAGACCGCTCCCGCACCCGAGAGCTTTGCCGACATCTTCCGCGACGCCGGTAGCGCGGCACGTGCGGACAACGGGCCCCAAGCCGGTGCATTTCAAGCCGCTGCATTTCAAGGCAGCGCACTCACGCGCCGCAGCGAGATCCACCGCCGCAGCGAACCGGACAAAACACAGCCCATGCACGGCTCCATCCTTGCCGGTTCCACCTGGCGGCAGGCCGCCGAGGCCATCAGGGGACGCCGGAATTGATCCTGACTCTTGGGCCTGCCGGTGCCCCACGCACCGGCAGGATATTGCTGGCCGTGCGCAGGACACTTCCCGCGGTGCTCTGTGTCCTGGTGCTGACAGCCCTCTTCCTGTGGCTGGGCGCGTCAATTGGACATGCGGCACCGGTCAGCCCGACGCCACCCACCGCGCCCGCGGTTCCCACCGCGCCGGCGCAGCCGTCGAACGGCAACGTCAGCATCAATATCAACGGCCTCGATGGAAAGCCATCCACAGCGGTGGTGACCCTGATCGGGATCACACTGCTCTCGGTCGCGCCTGCCCTGCTGCTCATGATGACCTCGTTCACCAAGATCTTCGTGGTGCTGGCGATGACCCGCAACGCCTTGTCCCTCCCGTCCATCCCGCCCAACCAGGTGCTGGCCGGACTGGCGCTTTTCCTGTCCCTGTTCGTAATGTGGCCCGTGATCTCGGAGATCAACAACGTCGGCATCCAGCCCTACCTGAACGGGACACTGGACTTCAACGGAGCCGTTTCGGCGGGGTCCGCGCCGCTCCAGCACTTCATGGTGGCCCACACCCGCCAAGAAGACATTGCCCTCATGACCCGGGCGGCCAAACTGGATAACCCGGCCAACCCGCAATCGGTCCCGCTACAAACCCTTATCCCCGCGTTCATGATCTCCGAGCTCAGGGCAGCGTTCATCATCGGTTTCGTCATTTTCATCCCGTTCCTGGTGATCGACCTGGTGGTCTCGGCCGCGCTGATGTCCATGGGCATGATGATGCTTCCGCCGGTGATGATCTCGTTGCCCTTCAAAATCCTGCTGTTCATCCTGGTGGACGGCTGGGGATTGGTGATCACCGCCCTGATCCAGAGCTATTCGAGCGGCTGATGGATACCAACGCAGTCCTGGACATTTGCCTCCAGGCCCTGATTCTTGCGGCCAAGCTGGCCGCGCCCGCCTTGGTGACCGCGCTAGTGGTGGGCCTCGCCATTTCCCTCCTGCAATCCATCACTCAGCTTCAGGAAGCCACTCTCTCCTTCGTGCCCAAGGCAGTCGCCGTGGCCGTGGCCCTGGTGGTGTGCGGGCACTGGATGATCACCGAGGCCGTCTCCTTCACCAACGAGCTCTTTGCCCGGATACCCGCGCTGATCGGCGGAGCGTGAAGTGGAGCTGCCCTTCAACCAGTCCTGGCTTGAGGTCCTCTTGTTGGCCTCCGTCCGGATGACGGCGTTCCTGGTGGTGGCCCCGCCCTTCTCGCACCAAACTATTCCGCTGCGGATCAAAGGGATGCTCGGCATCGGATTGGGGCTCGCCGTTTCCCAACGTCTCTCCGCCGGCTACGCCTCCAAGGACACCGCCGGCTTCATCGCGGCCGTGGTCCTTGAGCTCGTGACCGGGTTGGTCCTTGGCTTCCTCGTTCTGCTCGTCTTCGCGGCCATCCAATCGGCCGGCAGCCTGATAGACCTCTTCAGCGGCTTCCAGATGGCCCAGGGCTTCGATCCCCAGATGATGATCAACGGGGCCCAATTCACCCGGTTGATGCAGATGGCCGCCCTGGCCCTGCTTTTCGCCTCGGACGGCTACCAGCTGATGATCGGCGGCTTGACCGGGAGTTTCACGGCCTTGCCGCTGGCTGGAGGACTGGATTTGGCACAGCCGGTGCACGCGATGATTTCGGCTGTCACCGGGATGTTCCTCTCCGCGGTGCAAATCGCCGGGCCGCTCCTTGTGGTGTTGGTACTCGCCGATATCGGGCTGGGGCTCCTCACCCGTGTAGCGCCCGCCCTGAATGCTTTTGCCCTGGGCTTCCCGCTCAAGGTCCTCATCACCCTCGGGCTTGCAGGGTTCCTGTTCCTGGCACTGCCGCGCCTCGTTGCCATGCTCGCCGAGCAAGCGGCGAACACACTGATGGGGGTGGGCTGATGTCGGATTCACAAGAGAAAACCGAGCAAGCCACGGACAAACGGATGCGGGAAGTCCGGTCCAAAGGGCAGCTTTCCCGCTCGCAGGACCTCACCGCCTGGCTCGCCGTCGGATCCGCCGCGGCCATGATTCCGTCCACCATCGAGCGTGCCTCCAACGCTGCGGCCGACCAACTGTTCACCGTCCGCGGAGTCATCGCGAACCCCGAGCCCGGCAAAGCCGTCGCGGCGCTCGACGCCGGGTTCGGTTCCCTGGCCCAAGTGCTGGGGCCCCTGTTCGTGGTGGTCATGGTGGTGGTGCTCGCCGGATCCGCGTTGCAGGGCGGCATCCACTTCAAGAAGTTCCGCGCCGAGTTCGAGCACTTCAACCTCCTCAGTGGCCTCAAACGGATCTTCGGCAGCCAGGCACTGTGGGGCGGCCTGAAAGCGCTCCTCAAGACCGCCGTCGTCGGACTTGTCCTTTACGCCGTTGTGCAGGGGCTCATCCCGGTGCTGCTCACTGCCGGGGGACTGCCGGTGTCCGGCATCCTTTCGGCAGCAGTCGGGGGCATCGGTTCGTTGATCCAGTTCGCCGTGCTGGCGGGCCTGGTCCTAGCTGCCGCGGACATCTTCGTGGTCATGCGCCGCAACCGCAAGAAGACGCGCATGTCCAAGAAAGAAATCAAGGACGAAAACAAGAACAGCGACGGCGATCCCCTGATCAAGTCCCAGCGGCGTTCGCGCCAATTGAGCATGAGCCGGAACCGCATGATCGGCGCGATCGCGGACGCCGACGTCGTGATCGTCAACCCGACGCACGTCGCCGTCGCGCTGAAGTACGACGCCGGCAAAGCGGCACCGCGCGTCGTGGCCAAGGGAGCGGGGGTGATCGCTGCCCGCATCAGGGAAGAGGCGGAGGCGACATCGGTTCCGATGGTCCAGGACATCCCGCTGGCGAGGGCACTGCACTCGGCCTGCGAACTGGGCCAGGAAATCCCCGTGGAGCTGTACCGGGCCGTGGCGGGAGTCCTGGCGTTCGTCATGTCACTCAAGGCCAGGGGAGCGGCACGCGGAATGCACCGTTTGCCGCAAGAAAGGACACAGCAATGAACAGATTCGCCAGGCTCACCGTGCCGGTGGGAATCGTGGGCATCGTACTGCTCCTAGTTGTTCCGGTACCCGCGCCGCTGCTGGACTTCCTGATCGTCTGCAACATCCTGCTCGCCTTGTTGATCCTGCTCACCAGCATGTTCGTCAAGAAGCCCTTGGACTTCTCCGTCTTCCCGTCATTGCTGCTCGTGGCCACGCTGTTCCGGCTGGGGCTCAACGTCGCGTCCACCCGGCTGGTGCTGGGACAAGGATTCGCCGGGCAAGTGATCGACGCTTTCGGCAAGGTCACCGTGGGCGGCTCCATGATCATCGGCGCCGTGGTGTTCCTGATCCTGGTGGTCATCCAGTTCGTCGTGGTCACCAAGGGCGCCGAGCGCGTGGCCGAGGTGGGAGCCAGGTTCACCCTCGACGCAATGCCCGGCAAGCAGATGGCCATCGACGCGGACCTCAACGCCGGCCTTATCACTGACGCCCAGGCCCGCAAACGCCGTGCCGAGGTGTCCGCCGAGGCCGACTTCTACGGCGCGATGGACGGTGCCTCGAAATTCGTCAAGGGCGATGCGATCGCGGGCATCATCATTATCATCATCAACTTCGTCGGTGGCATTGCCATCGGCGTGCTGCAGCGCGGCATGAATGTCGGCGACGCGCTGAACTCCTACGGCCTGCTGACCATGGGCGACGGGCTGGTCACCCAGATTCCGGCCCTCCTTATGGCCGTGTCCACGGGCATGATCGTCACCCGGTCCAATGCCGAGGAAGACATGGGCCGCACGGCCTCCTCGCAGCTTATGCAGTCGCCCAACGCCTTGCTCATCGCGGGGCTGGCCGCCGTCGCCATGGCGCTCATCCCCGGCATGCCAGTCGTGCCCTTCCTGCTGGTGGGCGCTGCCCTGCTATTCGGTTCGAGGCGCCTGGCGGCACAGCAGAAGAAGCAGAGCGAAGCGGAGGACGCCAAGGAAGCGGCCACCTTAAGCTCCGAAGAAGACCCCAACGAGCGGCTCATGCAGGACATGCGCGTCCACCCGGTCGAGATCCTCCTGGCTCCGGACCTTGTTGACATGGTCTCCGGCGCCTCGGACGACCTCCTGGCCCGAGTCCGCTCCCTGCGCCACAAGATCGCCATGGAGTTGGGGATCGTGATTCCACCCGTCCGCACGCGCGACAACGTCGAGCTGCCGCCGTCCACCTATGCCATCCGCATTGCCGGAGTGGAAGCCGGACGCGGCACGGCGCCGTCGGGCAAGTTGCTGGCCCTCGGCGATTACCTTGATGCCTTGCCGGGTACCTCCACCGTGGAACCTGTCTTCGGGCTGGCCGGCAAGTGGATTCCCAGCGAGATGCGCCACAGTGCGGAAATGACCGGAGCAACGGTGATCGACCGGGTTTCCGTGCTGGTGACCCATTTGTCGTCGATCGTGTCCGCCAACGCCGCAAGGCTCCTGACCCGCGAGGACGTCAGGGTGCTGACGGAAGGCGTGCGCAAGCAGAGCCCGGCCGCCGTCGAGGAGCTCATTCCGGGACTGATGTCCCTGGCGGAGGTGCAGCGGGTGCTGCAGGGCCTCCTCGAAGAACAGGTCCCCATCAACGATCTTCCGCGCATTTACGAGGCACTTGCGCTGCGTGCCAAGGTTTCCACCGAGCCCGAGGCCTTGGTCGAAACCGCCCGGCAATCCCTCGGCCCGGCGCTCGCGGCCAAGTTCCTGGACGGCACGGTGCTCAATGTCATCATGATCGATCCGCTTCTGGAGCAGTCCATGCTTGAGGACATGCGTCCGGCCGAAGGGGGTACCCAGATCGTGATGAGCCAAGCCCGGCTGGATGCCGTCCTGGCCTCTGTGCAGTCTTCGGTGGAGGCCGCGGCAAATGCCGGACGGCAAGCTGTCCTGGTGTGCGCCCCGGCGCTGCGGCCCGCCGTCCGGCGGCTCGTGGCAGCTCCCGACGGCGGTGTTCCCGTGTTGTCCTACCGCGAAGTGACGTCCGCAAACATCCAGATCGAAACCGTGGGGGTGGTCCGCCATGCCGAAGCAATACAAGCTTAAGGGCGCATCCCTGGACGCCATCCGCCAAAAAGCCGAGCAGCAGTACGGGCCCGGGGCTCGGATCGTCGCCGCCGAGAAGGTCACCAACCCCGGAATCGCAGGGCTCTTCGCGGCGAATCGCTACGAGGCCACGATCGAGGTTCCGGCAGCGGGTTCATCCCAACTAGCTAGCAGTTGTTGTCGTTCTGACGGCCCAGAACGACAACTATTGCTAGCTAGTTGGGAGGGCCCTGCGGGCGGGGAGGCGCATGCGTTGCAGGGGCCCGCGATCGCCGCGCTCCTGGAGCAAGCCGACGCGGCCGAGATGGACCTGCACCGGCCCGAGGCAGCCGTTTCAACGGCCTCCCCGGATTTTGCCGGGATGTTGGAGCAGTTAGGAAAGGAGTTCCAGGCGCCGGTTTGCGGACCGCAAGGGTTGCCGACCGCGTTGCCGGCGGCCGCCGTCGGGCACCTCGTTCCTGTGGCCGTACCCGTGCCGCTTACCGGCAGCGGCAACCTGATCATCCTGCTTGGCCTCGGCGACGACGCGTTGGGACCAGCGCTGGAAGTGTCCATCGCCGAGGGCGGTTCCGACGTCCGGACAGCCGGAGCGTTGACAGCTTTCGGGCACCTCCACGTGGCGGGGCGCCAGGGCGCGACGGCGGCGCGCGCCCAAGCGGTGCTCACCGGCCAAACCGTGCTGGTGGCGTACGGTCTCGGCCGGCAGGGCGAAACCGTGACGCATGCGGGGGACATCGCGGCGCTCGCCGCAGACCAGTTGTGGCTGGTTGTTGACGCCGGGCGGAAGGCTGAAGACACGGCGGCCTGGGTCCGGGCGCTCTCCGCAGCCCTTGCCGCCGAGGGAGTCACGGTTGACGCCCTTGCTGTTTTCGGCGCGTCGGAGACCGGAAGTCCCGAGACGGTCAACGGGCTGGGTCTCCCCATCGGGTGGGTGGACGGCAAGCCCGCCCGCGTTGCCGTGCTCGGAAAGGTAGATTGAGAGCATGCTGGTACTGACACGCAAGCCGGGCGAACAGATCATGATTGGTGAGGACATTGTCATCACCGTCATGGAAGGCCGCGGCGACGGCGTGCGGATCGGGATCGAGGCACCCCGAGGGGTGTCCATCCAGCGTCGCGAAGTGGTCGAGGCGATCGCCGCTGCCAACCTCGCTGCTGCCCAGGCCGGCCCCGAAGCCGAGGAGCTCGTTGCCGGGCTGCGACCGCCTGTCCGGAAACCGGGCAAGGACTAGGCCGGGTACTACTCCAGCCCCAGGAACTCCCTGAGGAGCGGCAGCGAGCAATCCCTGGTCACGGCCAAGGCCCGTTCGATATTGGCGTTTTCCGCAAGCAGCATCACGTCATCCACCGTGTCCGCACACGCGACCGCTCCCGGCGCTGCCGGGGCTGCGTCGCCGGGCTGAACGGAGCCAAGCGGCGGGTTCCCGGCCCCTTGCAGCCCCATCTGGAGAGCCTCGACGTTGGCCGCCGCGGTTGTTTCGACTTGCTTGAGCACCAGGACCAGCTCACGGTGGTGTTCTTGCAGCAGTTCCGGCCAGACACCGGGCGGGGCCACTGAAGCGATCATCGGCAGCGTGGCGTTGGCCGACAGCCGCCATTCAATAGCCACGGCCGACGATTCGATGTTCCGGGCAAGCGTGTCGAAACGAAGGTTTTCCAGGACCTTTTCCACGTCAGCGGCAGCGAACTTCAACCAATGCCAGTTGCCTGCCCGAACGTGCAGCAGCTGTGTTTCAAGCCGGTACAACAGCAGTTCCAGCTGTCTCCGCTCACGCCACAGCGTCGCCGAAAGCTCATCCGCCCCCACGGTTCCCCATTCCCCGGTTTGGACTCGGAACATGGTTCCGAGTCCTGTTTTTCTATCTTTTTCATGAGCGTACACGCATTGTTATTTTCCAGATGGTATGTTCACTGAATACATGTCTGTTCCATGTAATCTTCGGCACGTTGCACCGTCTCAGCAGCTTGCCCATGAAGCCCCTGGAACCAGGCTTGGCAACTCAATAAACAGGTCTCATGGGGGGACTAATTTTGAATCGCGAAGAACGCAACGAGTTGGTGCTGCAGCACTTGCCGCTCGTTGGCTATTTGGTGTCGGAGCTCTGCGCGAGAGCTTCTCATTTGTCGCGCGACGATTTCGCGTCGGTGGGGTCCGTGGCGTTGATAACGTCTGCCGATTCCTTCGATCCGAACCTCGGAGTCCCCTTCGGCGCGTTTGCGCGCCGCCGGATCGTCGGAGCCTTCGCGGACGAGATGCGGGCCAGCGACTGGGCCACCCGGTCAGCGCGCAAACGCATCAAGGAAACCATGTCGGTCCAGGAGACGCTCTCCGGGGTCCTTGGCCGCACGCCTTCGGTCGCCGAGACCGCATCGGCCCTGGGTGTCGAACGAAGCGTGGTGGAAGCCGCCCTGGCCGATGCCGCGCGGACCCTGTCGCCGCTGGACGACGTCGTCGTGGACACCGTCGCGGCGGAGACCATCTCCCCGGAGCATTCGGTCCTTGCTGATGAGCGACTCAAGTACCTTCGCGCCGCCGTCGAGGCCCTGCCGGAGAAGATGCGTTACGTCGTCGAGGAGATCTACTTCGGCGGGCGGACCGTCAAGGAACTCGCCGAGGAACTCGGGTCCACCCACGCCGCGGTCTCCCAACAGCGCGCCGAGGGTATCCGCCTCATGCGCGACGGGCTGTCCGCGCATTACGCGGACGATCCCGGGCAATCCTTCGAGCCCCAATCGCGCATTACCGCCCGACGCCGGCACGACTACCTCTCCACCCTCGCCACCGCCACCCTGGGCGGAATCACCCGGAGTTTCAGCTCGCCTGATGCTGCGTTGAACCGGGCCGTCTAGCCTCCGCCTACTTTGCGGTCGGCACGCGGCGGAGCACGACGGCGGCAAGGACTGCCGCTCCCGCCATCAGGACGAGCCCGATCGCCGCTGTGATGTGGACCCCCGATTCAAAGGCGGCACGTGCCGCCGCGGTGAGGGCATCGCCCAATGGTTGGGGCAGCGTGGCCGCCGCGTCCACGGCTCCGGCGAGCGTCTCCCTCGAGCGTTCGGCCGCGTGGCCGGACAATTCGCCAGGAAGCAACAAGTGGTGTTGGTAGGACGCGGTCAGGATGGAGCCAAGCACGGCTGTGCCCAGCAGTGATCCGAGTTCGTAACCCGTTTCGGAGATCGCCGATGCAGCACCCGCTTTATCGGCGGGAACCGCGCCGAGGATCAGGTCATTGGAGATGGTCTCCGCTGAGCCGACCCCGATGGCCAGCAGCAGGAGTGCCGTCAAAAGGTACCCTGGCCCCTGGCTGTGGTTGCCCAGGGCGGCCACCAGGTATCCCACTGCGCTCAGTGCCAGGCCCGATGCCACCACCAGGCCCGGGCGGATCCGCTTGACCAGCGGAACCACCACCAGGCCCGCCACGATGGTGGCCAGCAGGGCCGGAACCATCGCGATCCCCGCCTGCATGGGGGATTGGCCTTCCACGAGCTGCAAGTGCTGCGCGAAGAAGTAGATGAAGCCGGTCATGGAGAACAAGGACAAGACGTTGGCCGTGATGGCCGTGCTGAAGACCTTGTTCCGGAAAAGCCGAACGTCCAACATAGGCGATGCCAATGAGCGCTGCCTGCGGACGAAGACAATTCCCATGGCCAGGCCGAACGCCATGAATGCCGCGGGTCCGGGGCCAAAACCGTGCACGGCGGCCTCCTTGATGCCATAAACCACCGGGGCCATGGTGAAGATGGAGAGCACGACGCTGGGAAGGTCGGGCTTTCCCGGATTGCGGTCCTTGGACTCGGGGATGAGGAAGGGGCCGAAGGCGAGCAGCGGCAGCAAAAGTGGCACGGCAACCAGGAACACGGCTCCCCACCAGAAATGCTCCACGAGCCAACCACCGAAGATCGGCCCGAGCGCGGCGCCGCCGGAGAATCCCGCTGCCCACACGGCCACGGCGAGCCGGCGGCGGTTCGGGTCCGGGAAGATGTTGCGGATCAAGGACAGCGTGGACGGCATGAGCATGGCTCCGAAGATGCCCATGCTGGCGCGTCCGGCAATGAGCCACTCAGCCGACGGCGCGAACGCGGTGGCCGCGGAAACCGCGGCGAAGCCTGTGCTGCCGATCAACAGCAAGCGGCGGCGGCCGATCCTGTCTCCCAGGTTTCCCATGGACACCAAAAGCGCTGCGAGCACCAGCGGATAGGCATCCACGACCCACAGCAGCTGCACGCCCCCGACTTCCAGCGACCGGGCGATTTCCGGCAGGGCAAACGTCAGCGCCGTATTGTCCACAGCCACCAGCAGCACCGGGAACATCAGGAGTGCTAAGGCAGCCCAATCGCGCCACGGGGCGGATTGGATCGAAGAGGTACGGGGGTGCTGGGTAGTGGACGGCGTGAACATGAAGATAACTGTACCGTCTGGACGGTATAGTTTCAATCTGACTCAACGACCTGCCGCATCGAACTAAGGGATGATGGACACCATGCCGCGAAAACCTATTGCCCGGGAGGCTGTCCTGGATGCCTTTGAAGCCCTGCTGATCGAGGTAGGGGAACGGGCTGCCACCCTGGATGCCGTCGCCAAGCGCGCCGGCGTTTCCAAGGGCGGTTTGCTCTACCATTTCCCCAACAAAGAAGCCATGATCAGCTCCTTGCTCGAACGCATGGACGGGCTGGCTGCGCTGGACATCGCGGCAATGAAGGCGGCCCCCGAAGGTGCGGCCGCGTTCTTCATCAAGTCTTCCCTGTGGGCGGACACCCCCTTGGACCGGGTGTTCGTGGCAGCCACGCGGCTCGCGGAAGTAGCCCATGAAGAAACCCGAAGGCGCTTCGCGGGGATCCAGCAACAATGGCTCGATGTGCTCGCGGAGGAAGTGGGGCCCGAGATGGCCAAAGCTGTCCGGTACATGGGCGATGGACTTTACTTCAACGCAATGCTCGAAGGCGGTGCCGGCGATACGGAAGTCAAGGCCAGCGCGAGGAGCGCCGACGTCGGTGCGCTGCTGGCCGCCGTCGACCGCCTCCGTAGCTGAGTGCCAACCCAACTGACTAGCAGTTGATGTCGTTTAGAGGATCCAAAACGACATCTAGTGCGAGTCAGCTGGGAAAGTCAGTCGGCTCGGTGACCACATTTGCGGACGCGGGCAGTCCATAGGACAATTGGGAGTTGTGGCAGCCGTCACCGGCAACCACAATCCGATTCATACAACTGAATACGCCTTTGATCTGCGGCGGGAGAGTCCTGCAGGCATGTGATGCAGGCGCCGTAGGAGCAAATCCTCCCCAGGAATCTCTCAGGCCCACGCACCGCCGCGGCAAGGCAACTCTGGAAAGCAGTGCGCTGACGCGTGCTCACCGACGGTGCAAGCGGAACAGTGCCACAAGCACGGTTTCGCGGAAACTCTCAGGTCCAATACAGAGCGGGGAGGAACCCGATTAGCTGTGGCGTACCCACGCCGCCTTATTAATGGAGTTCCTTCGTGACGGTTAGTTCAACCTCCACTACGTTCGTTGACCGGCATATCGGCGCCCGGCGCCAGGCCGACATTGACATCATGCTCAAGTCTGTTGGCTACGACAGTGTCGATTCGCTCGTAGACACCGCGGTTCCCAATGACATCCGCCAGGATGTCGCATTGACGCTCCAGAACGCCCTCAGCGAGGTCGAGGTCCTGGCCGAGCTGCGCAAGCTGGCGGCCAAGAACAAGACGGCCGTGCAGATGATCGGCCAAGGCTATTACGACACTGTCACTCCGCCGGTGATCCGCCGCAACATCCTCGAATCCCCGGCCTGGTACACGGCGTACAC
>NZ_JBYSXD010000055.1:0-30417 GCF_058781865.1 Arthrobacter sp. FW306-1B-F12A | reverse complement strand
GAGTTGGGTGGGTCGGGGCTACTTTGCGAAGGAGCGCAACCGGAGCGAGTTCGCGACCACCAGGACCGAGCTCGCAGCCATGGCCGCACCGGCGATCATCGGGTTGAGCAAACCAAGGGCTGCCACCGGGATACCGATGGCGTTGTAGAAGAACGCCCAGAACAGGTTTGTCTTGATGGTGGCAAGCGTCTTCCGGGACAGCTCGATGGCTTGCACCAGCTGGCCAAGGTCACTGCCCATCACGGTCAGATCCGAGGCCTCGATCGCCACATCCGTGCCCGATCCCATGGCGATGCCAAGATCGGCTTGCGCCAGGGCTGCGGCGTCGTTGACTCCATCCCCGGCCATGGCCACAGTGGACCCCTGGGCCTGGAGCATCCGCACCGCGTCCACTTTGCCTTCAGGCAGGACGCCCGCGAACACATCTTCCGGGGAGATCCCGACGGCGGTGGCCACTTGGGCGGCGACCGCGGCGTTGTCTCCGGTCAGCAGGAGAGGGCGAATCCCGAGTTCCTTGAGCTTCGCGATGGCTGCCGCCGAACCGGGTTTGACAGTGTCCCTTAGCGACACGATCCCGGCGGGCTTCCCGTCGACAGCAACCCAGATGGCGGTTGCGCCGCCGGCTTCCTCGGTTGCCAGGGCCCGGCGCTGTGCATCGTCGGGGAAGATTCCGTTGTCTTCCAGCCAGCCGGTCCTGCCGGCCACGACCGTTCGCTCAGTGCCGTTTCCGGCTCCGTTCAGCGCAACCATTCCCCGGACTCCGCCGCCCGGGGCGGAACTGAAGTCCTTCACCGCGAGGAGCGGGCCGGCGTCGGGCATTGCGGACTTGGCGGCAGCGGCAATCGCGTGGGCGATGGGATGCTCCGACGCTGCCTCGACGGCGCCGGCGAGAGAGAGCACGTGGGCGGGGGAGTGCCCGTTCAAGGCCAGGGTATGTCCGACGGCCAGCTTGCCGCTGGTGACGGTTCCGGTCTTGTCCAACAGGATGGCGTCCACAGTGCGCGTATCTTCAAGCACCTGTGGGCCCTTGATGAGGATGCCGAGCTGCGCACCCCGGCCGGTCCCGGTCAGGAGGCCAACGGGAGTCGCGAGCCCAAGCGCACACGGGCAGGCAATCACGAGCACCGCCACGGCAGCCGTGAACGAGGCATTGAGGTCCCCGCTCAGCGCGAGCCAGACTACGAAAGTAACCAGGGCGATGACCAGCACGACGGGCACGAACACGGCGCTGATCCGATCGGCGAGCCGTGCGATCGGGGCTTTGCCCGTCTGCGCCTGGCTGACCAACCGCCCCATCTGGGCCAGCGTCGTCTCGGAACCGACGCGCGTCGCGCGGACCAGCAAACGGCCCGAAGTGTTGATGGTGGCGCCCGTGACCTGGCTTCCCGGGCCGACCTCCACGGGCACCGATTCACCGGTGACCAAGGAGGCATCCACGGCGGATGAACCGCTCGTCACCAGGCCGTCCGTGGCGATCTTCTCTCCCGGGCGGACCACGAAGATGTCCCCGGCTACGAGTTGCTCGGCCGGGATCTTGTGCTCGACGCCGTCGCGCAGCACCGTAGCGTCCTTCGCCCCCAGGTTCAGGAGGGCCTTAAGGGCGTCGCCGGCCTTCGCTTTGGCGTTGGCCTCGAGATAGCGGCCCAGAAGCAGGAACGTGGTGACCACGGCGGCAACTTCGAAGTACAGCCCGCCGCCCATGCCTCCCGTGGACTCCATGCCCGGGTGTTCGGTCATCATGGGGTTGGCAAAGAGTTGCCACGCGGAGTAGAGGTATGCGGCCAAGACACCAATCGAGACGAGCGTGTCCATGGTCGAAGCGAAATGGCGTGCGTTAATGGCGGCCGCACGATGGAAGGGCCAGGCAGCCCACGTCACCACGGGAAGTGCCAGTGCAGCGGCGACCCAACCCCAGTGCGGGAACTGCAAAGCTGGAATCATCGAGATGGCGAAGACCGGAACCGTCAGTATGGCGGCGGCAATCAGTCTTGGCCTTAGCTGGCGGGACGCGGGGCCGTGATGCATGTGGTCTTCGTGGGCGCCGGCTGCGTGCTCGCTGGCACCGTGGTCGCCTTGCGCGCCGCCACCGGCGCCATGCTCGGCGTGCTCGGTCGTTCCTCCCTTAGACGCACGCTGCCGCATAACACCGGCACCGTCGCTGTGGTCATGTTCCGGCGCGCTATTGCTGCGGTCATGTTCTACGGCGCCGCCGTCGCCGGCGCTGCCTTCGGTGCTGGACTCGATCGCGGGGCCGGTATGCGGCAGCGCGCGTCTAAGCGACGAAGGAGCGAGCGCGCCGAGCATATCGGTTTCGCGATCGTGGGTGTGGTCGGCGGAGGGGGCCGTGGACGGACTGGGCCTCGATTCGCGGATCCAGGCTTTGTAGCCCGTTGCGTTTACTGTGTCCACGATTTGTTGGTCCGTGACGTTGTCCGGGACTGTGACGTGGGCTGATTCGAGGGGGAGATTGACGGAAGCCTCCACGCCGTCGAGCTTGCCCAGTTTCCGCTCTACGCGGGCCACGCATGATGCGCAGGTCATGCCCTCGATGTCGAGTTCGATGATGCGGGTGCCCGTTTGGTGGAGGATCTCGTGATTGCTCACATTGGCCCCTAGGCCTCGTTGGCGACTACCAGGTAGCCGGCTTCGGCGACGGCTTCGCCGATTTCGGACGGCGACAATTCCTGGGTGGAGGTGATGGTGACGGTGGAGATTCCGCCGGCGTTCAGATCGATCTCGACATTTTCCACTCCCGCCAAGGACTCAATTTCTTCGCTCACTGCGGAAACGCAGTGCCCGCAGGTCATGCCGGAAACGCTGACGTTCGTCTGGATGGTGGCGGTGTGGCCCATGGCGTGCTCCTTGGTGGTGAGTTGAATGGTGTGGTGAGTGCTTGTGGGGTTACCGCAGCAGGCGCCCGATGGCATCGGCTGCCTCCTTGACCTTGATGTCGATTTGCTCCGCGCGCACGACGGGATCCGACTCGGAGGCGGCTCCGACGACGCAGTGTCCGATGTGTTCCTCCACGAGCCCGAGGCTCACGGCATGCAGGGCTTTAGTGACTGCCGAGACTTGGGTGAGGATGTCGATGCAATATTTGTCCTCTTCCACCATCCGCGCAATACCGCGTACTTGGCCCTCGATCCGCTTAAGGCGCCGCAGGTAGGCGTCCTTGTTGGAGGAGTAGCCGTGTTGGCCAATGTTCAAGTCAACCGGGTTCACATCTGTGGGCTCTACGTCGATCGTGCTCATGCCGTAAAGATATACCCCCTAGGGGTATAAAATCAAGTACCCCCAGGGGGTATCAGTTAGGGGCCGGCGATCACTACTCCCACCTCGCCCAGTCCTCCGGCCTGAGTGAAGGGCGGCCGAGAAGGTAGCCTTGGGCCGCGGTCATCCCGAGCTTGGTGACAGCAGCCAGCTCGGCCTCGGTCTCGATCCCTTCGGCTACCAGGGCGGCCCCGATTTCGGAGGAAAAACCGACCATCGCAGCTCCCAGTGCCCGCTGTGCCGGATCTGTGTCGATGCCGGCGATGATCTCGCGATCGAGCTTGATGAGGTCCGGCTTGAGCTGCAGGATGTGGCGCATGGAAGCAAAGCCGGCACCGGCGTCGTCCACAGCTATTCTGAGCCCGGCGCGCCGCAACGGTGCCAACGCTTCGGCGAGCGGCTCATAGTTGGCCACCTCATGGCGTTCGGTGACCTCAAGAACGATGCGTCGCGGAGGGATGGCCGACTCTACAATCGCGGCTGCCAGCCGGGGGTCAAGGCACGCCCGGGGTGAGAGGTTTGCCGCGATGTACAGCTCCGGTGGGAGCCCTGCCGCGGTGGTCAGCGCCGTCCGGAGGGCAAGGATCTCAAGCTCGATATCCAGGCCGACCGAGGCGGCCTCCATGAAACGCACCTCGGGGGACAACTCCTGGGAACCGCTGAACCTTGTCAAGGATTCCACTCCAACGACGTTGCCCGTTTCCAGGCACCGGATCGGCTGGAATGCTGTGATGAGTGAGCCGTCGTTGAGCAAGGCCTGGATGCGGACAGTGACTTCCGCCCGCGAACGTGTTGCCTCTGAATTCAAGACACGGCAGGTGCCCTCGAAACCGCAGTCCCTGCCCTCCCTGTCGCGAATCGGCCTTCCGGCTACATCAATCAAGACGCGGCTGCCATCCCGGTGGCGGCACACGGTGATTACACGTGACCACGAGGAGTCGCCGCTTTCCCTGGCTTTCCAGTCCACCCGTGCGTCTGCCAGGTCCCCGGGGTCGATCACGCGGGTGATGTGCCTCCCCAGCAGTTCGGAGGGTTCGTACCCCGTGATGTCCTTGCACGCCGGGCTGCAGAACGTAAATCGTCCATCGGGCCCCGTGGCCCACAGCCAGTCCATGCTTGTGTGCAGCACGGTGTCCATCAAGCGCGACGTCCGGAACGCCTGGCTGCGTTCTCGCTGCTGCTGCCGCATGAGACGCCACGCGGCCAGTACCACCAGGGGCACGATCAGCAGTGCGAGAAGCGCGGGGAATCCGGTCTTTTCATCGATGCCGCCCCACGGCGGAAGCCCGAAAGCCAAGGGCAGGCGGATAGACAAGGCGACTGCAGCCTCGATAAATACGACAACCAGCAGCCACCATCCGGTTGAAGCCGACGCCAGCCGGTTCGCTTGGCGTCCCTCCCGGGAAGACGCCCTCTTAAGCCGGGGAAAGCGCATGAAGGGCATCACCCAATAGTGCCACCAAGCCGGGGATTACGCCGTAACCGCCAGTGCGTCGATCCGGAGGCCCGACGACGGCGCGTGGCCAGCCGGCGCTGCGCTTCGAGTTTGCGCCTATAACCCTTAAACAAAGAGCTCCGGAGTGCGTTATTGGGGGATACGCACTCCGGAGCGGACTTTGGAGCAGGTTCTTGGGGGTTCCTGCTGACAAATAGCTTACGTGCCCCAACAGCACTCCGCTACCAATCTGAATAACTACTTTCACTTTACTTTTTCCGGTCCCGGGTTCACGGCGAAATCCGGCGTTTGATCGGGGTACCCGGCCCCTTGTAGTGCACCCGGCGCGGGCCTAGCGTTAACTTGCACAGGAAGGGGTGGTCCACGTGGAGATCTTCATGTGGTGGCTGGACATAGACCTTAAGAGCAAGGAATGGCTGCGCGAAAACCTTCGTGCCACTGAGCTTCCACTGGAAGTTCTGCAACGGATTGCGGATGTCGGAGGTCCGCGCCTTGAAGAGCTGGCCGGCGGGCTGAGCGACGCCGACTGGGACTTCATTGAGACGCAGTCCGAGTTCGTGGACTGAGGCGCTTTCCTAGACCGGTTCATAAAACCGTTGCGGCTCCCGCGCGGGGATGGTTGCATGGGGTTCATGGCTACCGCAGAGAGTTATGTCTTGGCGATCGGGACCAAAAAAGGATTGTGGCTGGCACGCAGCACAGACCGCAAGGAATGGTCCCTTTCCGGTCCGCACTTCCTCATGAGCGAGATCCCCAGCATCGGGATCGATACGCGCGGGGACAAGCCCCGGATCATGGTGGGCGTGCGCTCCGAACACTGGGGTCCCACCGTGGCCCACTCCGATGACCTGGGCGCCACATGGACCGAGCCCGAACAAGGCGCCATCAAATTCCCGGACGGCACGGATGCCGCTCTGGAACGGATCTGGCAGATCTACCCGGACTCCGCATCCCGGCCCGGCGTGGTCTGGGCAGGTTGCGAACCGATCTCTGTCTGGAAATCGACCGACGGCGGAGAACACTTCGAGTTGAACCGCGGCCTCTGGGACCACCCGCATCGCAGCGAGTGGGGCGCGGGTTACGGTGGCGCTGCCGCCCACTCGATCGTGGTCAATCCTTCCGGGGAGAACGTCCATGTCGCCATGAGCACGGGCGGCGTCTACCGATCGCTCGACGGCGGAACCTCCTGGGAGGCCCGCAACAAGGGGATCTCGGCCTACTTCATGCCCGATCCCAATCCCGAGTTCGGCCAGTGCGTCCACAAGATCGCCGCGGATGCCGCCGTCGAAGGCCGGTTGTATGCGCAGAACCACCACGGCGTGTACCGCACGGACGACAACGGCGAGAACTGGGTTTCAATCGCCGACGGCCTTCCCGCTGATTTCGGCTTCGTGATGCTCACCCACCCCCGCCGCGAAGGGACCGCCTGGGTGATCCCGATCAAGGCGGATAGTGAGCGGATTCCGCCGGACGGCCATCTCGCGGTGCACCGCACGGACGACGCCGGGAATACTTGGAAGCGTTTGGATGTGGGTCTCCCGGACCATGAATACAACGCCGTGCTCCGTGACGCAGCCGCGGTGGATTCTGCTGAACCTGCCGGGGTGTACTTCGGAACACGCGGCGGTTCTGTCTACGTTAGCGCTGATGAGGGCGAGTCCTTTATCGAAGTCGCCTCGCATCTACCTGATGTTTTGTGTGTCCGGGCTGCAGTTGTCTCCGGCGTCGTCTCCGCAGATGTAGCCGACGAATTGGCCGCTGCCGCCGCAGCATCCAGCCTGCCGGCCTAGGACGGACCTTGCCCGATATTACGGTGGTTTTGCCCAGTGTTCTCCAGCCCCTCGCCGGCGGGCAGTCCTACCTGACTACGCCCGCCGACGGAGCTGTGACCGTGGAAAGCTTGCTTGATGCTGTGACCGGGGACTACCCGGTGCTGGCCCGGAGGATCCGGGATGAAACCGGTTCGCTCCGCCGCTACGTGAATATTTACGTGAACGGCGAGGAGGTCCGGCGTCTGAAGGGTCTGGATACTGAGGTAGCTGCCGGCCAGGAGGTCTTGATCATCCAGTCCGTGGCTGGCGGCTGAGTGGTTCGGGGCCAGGTCAGGCCACTCGCCAGACTGTGCATTCGTCGGTATTGATGGCCTTGCGCAGGCCCGTCAGCTGATCCATGATCCAAACGACGCCGATGCCCGGGGCCGTTTCCTGGACGCTGCCCCTGCGGATGACAACGTCATCGTAGGAGGGTCCGACGGAGAGGCGGGCTTCGATCTGGTCGCCGCGGTGCAGCTGGTCAAGCGCGCGGATTCTTGTGGGGTGGGTTGATACTTCCTTCAACATGGTGGCCTCCCTGGCTGGAGCTGCCAGCATTTGCCGGCTATTCCAGTGTGGCGGGCCAATGTTGCGGTGTGGTTTCGTGCGGGTTAGCCGTGGGTAAGACTTCCGGGACAAAGAAAATCCGTGGTTCCACACGGGCCCAGAGGGCGGCCGGTGTGGAACCACGGATTTGTTTGGAGGGAGCGTCCTACTTCAGGCCGAGCTCCGCCGTCGGGGTCTTGAAGGATTCGCGGGCGGTCATCGCGGAGACCGCCGCGATGACGCAGATGACGCCGGTGAAGATGCTGATCTGGACCCAGCCGCCGGCCTTGGTGCCGCCCATTGCCGTCACGATGGTCGGGGCGAACCCTGCCATGAGGAAGCCGATCTGGGTGCCGATGGCCAAGCCTGAGAAGCGGACCTTGGTGCTGAACATTTCGCCGTAGAAGGAGGGCCACACTGCGTTTGCGGCGGCGTATCCGAGGGAGAAGTACACCACGGAGACCAGGAACATGAGCGGCACGTTTCCGGATTCGAGCGTCAAAAGGAACACCGGCGTCATGATGGCGCTGGCTACGGCGCCGTAGATGAAGACGGGCTTGCGGCCGATCCGGTCAGCCATCCGGCCGAAGACCGGCTGGGTGCCAAGGGCGACGACGTTTGCCGCCACGACGAGCCACAGGGTGATGGTGCTGTTCACGTGGGCCACGTCCTTGGCGTAGGCAATGGCCAAGGTTCCGAAGACCGTGCTCACCGCCGAGATGAAGGCGCAGCAGATAACGCGCAGGACGTCGGCCCAGTGCAGCCGCAGGAGGTCGGCCACGGGGAGCTTGGCGATCTGGTTGTTCTTCTTGGCCTCGGCGAACGCCGGCGGTTCGTGCAGGGTGCGGCGGATAAAGAACGCTACCAGGACCACGACGGCGCTGAGCCAGAACGGGATCCGCCAGCCGATGCCGTACTTGACCTCGTCCGGGAGGGCGACGACCGGGATGAAGACCAAGGCTGCGAGGATCTGGCCGCCCTGGGTTCCGGTAAGGGTCCAGGAGGTAAAGAAGGAGCGGCGGTTGTCCGGCGCGTGTTCCAGCGTCATGGATGAAGCCCCGGCTTGTTCACCGGCGGCCGAGAGGCCCTGGCAGAGCCGTGCGAAGACCAGCAGCGCCGGAGCCCACCAACCGATGGACTTGAAATCGGGGAGGCAGCCGATGATGAACGTCGCACCGCCCATGAGCACCAGGGTAAACATCAGCACGCGCTGGCGGCCGATGCGGTCGCCGAAGTGCCCCAGGATGATGGCTCCAACGGGCCGTGCTACGTAGGCGAAGCCGAACGTCGCGAAGGACATAATGGCTGCGTTGGCGTCGGCGCTGGGGAAGAAGACGTGCGGGAAAATCAGGGCCGCGGCCGAACCGAAGATGAAGAAGTCGTAGTACTCGACGGCGCTACCGAGGAAGCTGGCGAGGGCGGCCTTCTTCGGCGTTCCTGCCGTGGCAGTGCCCGGCGTCGTAGACGGGATCGTGTGACTCATGGTGTTCCTTTTGTGTGACGGCGATGTCGCATCTGGCTGAAATGTGCGTACCTGGAACGTCGTTGTGGGTCCGGCAGCGGCCTCACACTGTAGCCACATTGTGAGAGCTACTTGTGCGATATAGCAATGATGACTGTGAGCGCAGTCACTTGTCAAGATATTTACTCACCATCTAGATATAGCTCTCACGATGTGGCAATCTTTAGGTATGGATGTGAAGGAAGACACAAAAACCGACATGATCGGCAAGGCCCTGGGCCTCCTGGTATTACTGGGTAATGAGCCGAAGGGGGCCAGCGCCTCGGAGCTCGCCCGCCAGGCGGAGCTGCCCTTCAGTACCACCTACAGGCTGCTCGGATCCCTGACCCGCGACGGATTCGTTGACTACGAGGCCGACGGCCGCCGCTACCACCTGGGGCTTCGCGTCTTCCAGCTGGGCCAGCGGGTGTCCAATCACCATGGCTTTGCGGGTACCGCGCGGCCCATCCTGCAGCGCGTGACGGAAGGGACCGGCGAAGCCACCATCCTTTCGGTCCGGGATGGCCACCACCACCTCACGGTCAACAAGGTGGACGGCCCCCAAATGTTCCGGGTCACGAGTGATCCGGGGCATCTTGGAATGCTGCACACCACGGCCGTGGGCAAGGCGCTAGTTGCCTTCGCGGACGACGACGAGCGGAAGCAGTTGGTGGAAGAGCTCGAACTGGAGCCGCTGACGGAGTTCTCCATTACCGACCGGGACGCTTTCCGCCTGGAAATCGAGAAGGTCCGGCGCCAGGGCTACGCGATCATGGACGAGGAAAACGAGGTGGGCATGCGCGCCGTCGCCGTCCCGGTCCTCAATTCCCAGGGCGTTGCGTTCGCCTCGCTTGCCACCGCCGTCCCTGTCTTCCGAATGAGCGTGGAGCAGCTGGTGGCGGTGGTCCCCTTGCTGAAGAGCGCGGCGTCAGAGCTTGCCGACCGCCTGCCGCAGCGATAACGGCGCGTTAATAGCTATCACTTTTGTTCGCGATAAGAACACTAGTGCAATATATGAACATTTTGTGTAGTCTGATTCATACCGCCCGGCGGAGCAGCACGCTCTGGACGTCCCGAGGGAATCCAGGGAGGGCCAATCCGCGGGTGCAGTTGTCAAAGGAGCAATGAGCATGAGCAACCGAGCCGAATCCTTCCTGGTGGGCCTGATCGGTGAAGGCGTATCGCCTTCACTGACGCCGCCCATGCATGAGAGGGAGGCCGACGTCCAGGGGCTGCGCTACCTGTACCGGCCCATCGACCTGCTGGAGCTCTCCCTGCCCGGCTCCGCCGTCGGCGATTTGCTGACCGCTGCTTCCAGGCTTGGCTACAACGGCCTCAACATCACGCATCCGTGCAAGCAATTGGTGCTGCCGTTCCTGGACGAGGTTTCCGAGGACGCAAGGCGGCTTGGCGCTGTGAACACCGTGCTGATCAAGGACGGCCGCTTTACCGGCCACAACACGGACTTCTCCGGCTTCGGCTCAGCTTTAGCCAGCGGCCTTCCCGACGCCGGCCTGGAGCGAGTCGTCCAGCTCGGCGCCGGGGGTGCGGGCTCCGCCGTCGCATACGCCCTCCTTTCCGCGGGGGTCAAGTCACTGGACCTTGTGGACGTCGATCCGGTGCGCTGCGCGGAACGGGCGGCGGAACTTGCCGCGCTGTTCCCGGGCAGCACCGTCACGGCGCGCACGACGGCGGAGCTGCCGCAACTCATGCCGCTGGCCGACGGTTTGGTGCACTGCACCCCGGTGGGCATGGCCGCGCATCCAGGCCTCCCGCTGGACATGTCCCTCGTGGAACCCCGCCACTGGGTGGCTGACATCGTCTACCGACCGATCGAAACGCAGCTGGTGCTCGAGGCCCGCGCCAAGGGTTGCCGCGTTCTCGACGGCGGTCGCATGGCCGTGGGGCAGGCCGCCGACGCCTTCCGCATCTTCACCGGCCGCGATGCCGATCCAGAACGGATGCGGGCGCATTTCCTGGAGCTGGTGGGCGCCGAGGTATCCAGGGCCGAAGAGTCCAAGGCCGACAAGGCGCTCGCCGGGGCGGGGCACTGATGCGCACGGGAATCGCCACCGTCTGCCTCTCCGGTACGCTCAAGGAAAAGATGCAGGCCTGCGCTATCGCGGGCTTCGATGGCATCGAGATCTTCGAACAGGACCTCGTCACCTCCCCGCTTAGCCCGGAGGACGTGCGGAAAATGGCCGCTGACCTGGGACTCGGACTGGACCTCTACCAGCCGTTCCGCGACTTTGACAGTGTCTCCGAAGACATCCTGCAGGAAAACCTGCGCCGGGCGGATGCCAAGTTCAAGCTCATGTCCCGCCTCGGAATGGACACCATCCTGGTGTGCACCAACGTGGGAACCGCCACGATCGACGACGACAGCCTCCGGGCCGAGCAGCTATCCCGGCTGGCGGAATTGGCCGGGAACCACGGCGTCAAAGTGGCGTACGAGGCCCTGGCCTGGGGCAAGTATGTCAACGACTACGAGCACGCGCACCGCTTGGTGGACACCGTGGACCACCCCAACCTGGGCACCTGCCTCGACTCCTTCCACATCCTTTCCCGCGACTGGGACACCGCACCCATCGAGGCCATCAAGCCTGAGAAGATCTTCTTCGTCCAGGTGGCCGACGCCCCGAAACTCTCCATGGATGTCCTGTCCTGGAGCCGCCATTACCGCGTGTTCCCGGGCGAAGGACAATTTGAACTGGCCAAGTTCATGGGCCACGTGGCACGCGCGGGCTATTCCGGCCCGGTCTCGCTGGAGGTCTTCAACGACGTCTTCCGCCAGTCCGATGTGGAGCGCACGGCCGTCGACGCGATGCGCTCGCTGATCTGGCTTGAGGAACAAAGCGCCAAATGGCTCGACGCGAAAGCGGCATCCCTTGCGGCGGAAGGCGTCTCTGGTGACTCGCCCGCCAACGCAGCCGGCCGCCGTCGTTATCCCATGGAACTGGCCACGCTGCCCAAGGTCGCCGAACCGGCCGGGTTCAACTTCGCAGAAGTCAAAACCGATGAGCCCGCACAGCTCGAAACTCTCCTGGGCCAACTCGGCTTCGAATTCGACGGCCGGCACCGGACCAAGGACGTGCAGTTGTGGTCCATGGGCCACGCCCGCGTCATCATCAACGAACAAGCGCCGTCGCACAGTGAACCCGCCATCGCGGCGTTGGGGTTCGACGTCGACTCTCCGGTGATTGCCTCGGCCCGCGCCCAGCAGCTCAAGGCTCCCGTGGTGCCACGCAAGGTGCAGGCGGACGAGGAAGTGTTCCAAGGCATCGCCGCCCCGGACTCCACCGAGATCTTCCTGTGCCAGGGCAGCCCGGACGGGACCGCGGCATGGACCAGCGAATTCGGGCAGACCCATGAATTCGGCGAAGGCCTCAAGCACCCTACAGCGGGAGCGCAAGCGGCGATCGACCACGTGAATTTGGCCCAGCCGTGGCAGCATTTCGACGAAGCCGTCCTCTTCTACACGAGTGCCCTCGCGCTGGAACCTCAACCGTTCGCCGAAGTGCCGAGTCCCAGCGGCCTGGTGCGCTCGCAGGTCATGGTGACGTCCGACCGTGCCGTGCGCATGGTGCTGAACCTGGCTCCGATGCTTCAGCAGGAGCCCGGCCAGAAGGGCAACGGCGCCCGCAAGAGCTACCAGGAACACATCGCCTTCGCGGTGGATGACCTCGTGGCCACGGCCCGGGCGGCGCAGGCACGGGGACTCGACTTCCTCCGGATACCGGCCAACTACTACGAGGACCTGGATGCGCGGTTCGCCTTGGATCCTGCCTTCCTGGCCACCCTCAAGGAATTGAACCTTCTCTACGACAGGGACGCCAACGGTGAATTCCTCCACTTCTACACCGCCACAGTGGGCAGCGTGTTCTTCGAAATGGTGGAACGCCGCGGCAATTACGACGGCTACGGCGCACCCAACGCCCCCGTGCGGCACGCCGTCCAGTACGACTCGCTTCACGCCCACCACTAACCAGAAGCAACGAAAGAAACCACCCGAAAGGAGCCGGCCGTGCTGCTAGACGCAAATGCCGGGCACTACCAAGACGACGAGCTCGTACCTGCGGCCGAACCGCATGCCGGGCACGCGCCGTTGGACGCCGCAGCCGAAACCCAAGCGGATCTCAGCGCCGAGATCAAAGCGATCGGCGAAGCGTACGCCCAGGCGCTCAAGAACGGTGCCGCGCCGGAGACCCAGCCCCGCCTGGACTTTGCGCCGTACCGCAGCAGCATCCTGCGCCACCCCACCAAGAGCCTGCACCACGCGGACCCTGAGACTATCGAGCTGTACTCGCCGGCGTTCGGGCACCAGGACGTGCATGCGTTGGAGTCGGACCTCACCATCCAGCACAACGGTGAACCCCAGGGCGAGCGGATCATCGTTCAGGGCAAAGTGCTCGACGGCGACGGCCGCCCGGTTGCCGGCCAACTCGTAGAGATCTGGCAGGCCAACGCTGCCGGCCGTTACATCCACAAGCGTGACCAGCACCCCGCCCCCCTCGACCCGAACTTCACCGGCGTCGGACGCTGCATCACCGGACCGGACGGCACCTACCGATTCACCACCATCAAGCCCGGCGCCTACCCATGGAAGAACCACCTCAACGCCTGGCGCCCGGCGCACATCCACTTCTCCCTCTTCGGCACGGATTTCACGCAGCGCATCGTCACCCAGATGTACTTCCCGGGCGACCAGTTGTTCCCGCTGGACCCCATCTACCAATCGATCGTGGACCAGGACGCCCGCGACCGCCTCGTCGCCAAGTACGACCACGAGCTGACGAGCCCCGAATGGGCCCTCGGCTACAACTGGGACATCGTCCTGAGCGGTTCGAAGCGGACCTGGACCGAAAACGAAGCCTTTGGCGACGCCGGGGACGAGGAGTAGAACATGAGCAAGCTGACACCCACACCAGGCCAGACCGTTGGCCCGTTCTACGGCTACGCGCTCCCCTTTAATAAGGACAACGAGCTCCTCGCCCCGGGCAGCGCCGGAAGCATCCGCCTGCAAGGCACCGTGTATGACGGCGCCGGAGAAGCTATCCCGGACGCCATCCTGGAGATCTGGCAGCCGGACTCCGAAGGCAACGTAGTCCAGCGCACCGGCTCCCTGGTCCGCGACGGCTACACCTTCACCGGTTGGGGCCGCGCCGCGGTGGGCAACTCCGGTGTGTTCACGTTCACCACGGTCAACCCCGGCCCCACCGAAGCGGGCGCGGCTCCGTTCATTTCCGTCGCCGTTTTTGCGCGTGGCCTCATGAACCGCCTGTTCACCCGCATCTACTTGCCGGAAAACGAGGAAGCGCTCGCTGCCGACCCGCTGCTCAACTCCCTCGATCCCGAGCGCCGCAAGACCCTGATCGCGCGTCGCGACGCGGATGGCGGACTCACGTGGGATCTGCGCCTGCAGGGCCGGAACGAGACTGTTTTTCTCGACTTCGAAGGCGCCTCCCAGTGAGTGGCGACGGCGATTTCGGGCTGCTCAGCCCGGTTTCGGCGTCGCCCGCCGTCGTGGCGCTGACAGGTGACCGTGCGGTGATCGCGGCCATCCTCGACGTCGAAGCCGCCTGGGCATCCGTGCTCGAAGAGGCGGGCTTCGCGCCGGCCGGTTCTGCCGCCGTCGTCACCGAGGCCACGGAATCCTGGGCCTACGACGCCGCTTCCATCGCCGAACGCGCACAAGGTGGCGCCAATCCGGTCATTCCGCTGCTGGCCGATCTCCGGGGGAGGGTCAGGCAGCTCGAGGCTGGGCGTCCCGGCGGGCCGATCGGCGCGTTTGCCGCGGTACACACCTCCCTGACCAGCCAAGACGTCCTGGATTCGGCCCTGATGCTGCTCGCGCACCGCGTCCTTTCAGCGCTTCTCGCCGAGGTAAAAGGTACGACGACGGCGCTCGCCGCCCTTGCGGAGCAGCATGCGGACACGCTGTGCGTGGGCAGGAGCCTGACGCAGCACGCGCTTCCGTTCACCTTCGGGCTCAAGGCGGCGCAGTGGTTCCACGGAGTGGCAGCCGCGGCCCGTCGCCTCGAAGCGCTGGAGTTGCCCGTGCAGTTCGGCGGCGCCGGCGGCACCCTGGCCGCCGGCACCGTACTCACGGAAGGCTCGTCGTCGAGCCCCTTTGCGCTGGCGGATGCCTTGGCCGGAAGGCTGGACCTCGCTCCCGTTCCCGCACCGTGGCACACCAACCGGCTGGCGGTCACTGGACTCGGCGACGCCTTGGCTTCCCTCACGGACTCCTTCGGCAAGATCGCCTCGGACCTGCTGTTCCTCAGCCGACCCGAGGTTGCCGAGCTCGGTGAGCCCCTTGCCGCTGGCCGCGGAGTCTCCTCGGCCATGCCGCAAAAGCAGAACCCCGTGTTGTCCGTGCTGATCCGCAGCGCGGCGCTCCAGGCGCCCGGGCTGGCTGCGCAGCTGCACCTTGCAGCCGCGAACTTCAACGACGAACGCCCGGACGGCGCCTGGCACAGCGAATGGCCTGCCCTGCGTGGCTTGCTTCGGCTCACACTCGGCGCAGCCACCCAGCTGCGCGAGCTCGCCGAAGGCCTCCGCGTCTTCCCAGAGGCAATGCGCCGCAACCTGGAAATCTCCGGGCCGTTACTCCTCAGCGAAGCCGTCGCATCCTCCGTAGCTCCGCTCCTCGGCGCGGACAGGGGCGAGGCGAAGGCCAAGCTGCAGTCCGTCGTCGACCAGACCCTGCAAGCACCCGCAGCCGAGCAAGCCCGGATCTACACCAAGCTCCTCCGCGAAGCCGTCCCGGCCAGCAAGCTGTCCGATGAGGAACTGCAGGCCCTTCTAGACCCTGCGAACTACGTCGGTGAGGCTGCCGAGATCAGCCGTCGCATCTTCGCCGCGTACCCGGAATTCACACACACCAACCTGAAGGGAACCGATCGTGGCTAAGCCCATCGTCAAGGCGGTGCTGCTGTCCCCGCAGCGCACGCTGGGGGAGAAGCCGCTCCTGGTGGTGGGGCCCTCGCTCGGAACGTCCACCGTGCTCTGGACCGAGACGGCAGCCCTGCTCGGCAACGAGTTCGACGTCATCGGCTGGGACCTGCCCGGCCACGGCGTCTCGCCCGCGGCCTCCGAAACGTTCAGCGTCGCCGAACTCGCGGACGCGGTGATTGACTTGGTGGACTCGATCGCGCCCGGTGCCGTGTTCCACTACGCCGGCGATTCCCTGGGCGGTGCCACCGGACTGCAGCTCGGCATCAAGCACGGAGAACGGCTCAAGTCCCTGTCCGTGCAGTGCAGCGGAGCGAAGCTAGGCACTCCCGAAGGATGGCTGGAACGCGCCGAAACCGTTCGTGCGCAAGGAACCGCGGTGATGATCCAGGGTTCCGCGCAGCGTTGGTTCGCTCCCGGCTTCATGGATCGCCAGCCCGTGGTCAGCAGCCGACTCCTGCATGCCCTGCGGGACGCCGACCGCTTCAGCTACGCCTTCTGCTGTGAAGCCCTCGCCGGATTCGACGTCCGCGCGGAACTCGGCAGCATCACTGTCCCCACGCAGGCACTGGCGGGCGTCGAGGACACCGTTGCGCCGCCGTCGTTCGCTGAAGAAATTGCCGCGGGCATCAACACCAGATTCAACACAGGTGGCGGCACCGCTATCGCTATTGCGCTCGACGGCGTCGGGCACCTTGCGCCCGCCGAGGCGCCTGCCGTCGTCGCGGACCTCATGCGGACATTCATGACGGAGGCCGGAAAATGAGCACTGATTCTTCGCAAGGCGCCGTTCAGCGCGACGCTAGCTCGCAGGAAATCTACGACGCTGGCATGGTGGTCCGCCGCGAAGTGCTCGGCGATGCGCACGTGGACCGCGCCAACGCCAAGAAGGACGAATTCACCGAAGACTTCCAGGACATGATCACCCGCATCGCCTGGGGAGGCATCTGGACCCGGCCCGGCCTGACGCGGCAGATGCGCTCCGCCGTCACCATCACCGCGATGGTGGCGCACGGGCACTGGGAAGAACTGGCCATGCACATCCGCGCGGCCATCACGAATGGGCTGAGTAGGGACGAGATCAAGGAAATCCTGCTGCAGACCGCCATCTACTGCGGAGTCCCCTCCGCCAACACCGCATTCAAGACCGCTCAAGGCGTTTTCGCGGAGCTCGACGCGACCCCCGAAGCCCCCACCCACCCAACTAACTCGCATTAGATGTCGTTTTGAACCCTCATAACGACATTAACTGCGAGTTGGTTGGGATCACAGAAACTTAGAGGAGACCCCATGAACCAGGCGTATGTGTACGACGCCGTGCGCACACCTTTTGGAAAATTCGGCTCCGGCCTTGCCGGGGTGCGCCCGGACGACCTAGCTGCCCACGTGGTGCGCGAAGCCGTCAAGCGGGCCCCTGCTTTGGATGTTGAGCGGATCGACGAGGTGGTGTTCGGGAACGCCAACGGCGCCGGCGAGGAGAACCGCAACATCGCCCGCATGGCCACCTTGCTGGCCGGGCTCCCGACGTCGATCCCGGGCACTACGGTCAACCGCTTGTGCGGGTCATCCTTGGATGCCGCGATCATCGCCTCCCGCCAGATCAACGCCGGCGACGCCGAGCTGATGCTCGTGGGCGGGGCCGAGTCCATGTCGCGTGCACCCTGGGTGCTGCCCAAGACGTCCAAGCCGTACCCTGCCGGGGACATGACCCTGGCTTCGACCACGCTGGGTTGGCGCCTGGTGAACCCGGCGATGCCGAAGGATTGGACCATTTCCCTGGGCGAGGCGACCGAGCGACTGCGTGAGAAGTACGGAGTCACCCGGGAACGCCAGGACGAGTTCGCCGCGGCCTCGCACAACCTCGCGGCCGCGGCGTGGGACGAGGGCTTCTACGACCAGCTGGTGACCCCGGTTCCGGGCACGGAGCTGGTCCGTGACGAAGGCATTAGGGCGGGTTCGACGGCGGAGAAGCTGGCCGGGCTCAAGACCGTGTTCCGTCCCGAGGCCGGCGGTCCGGAGGGTGGAACGGTCACGGCGGGCAACGCTTCTCCGCTGTCCGACGGCGCGTCCGCGGCGTGGATCGGCAGCGAAAGCGCCGCCGGGCTGCTCGGGCTGGAGCCGCTGGCCCGCATCGCCGGCCGCGGAGCACACGGAAACGATCCGCAGTTCTTCGGCTACGCCCCGGTTGAGGCCGCCAACAAGGCACTCGCGAAGGCGGGAATCGGCTGGGAGCAGGTGGGCGCCGTCGAACTTAACGAAGCTTTTGCCGCGCAGTCCCTGGCCTGCATCGATGCGTGGGGTATCGATCCGTCCATCGTGAACCGGCACGGCGGAGCGATTGCGATGGGCCACCCGCTGGGCGCCTCCGGCACCCGGATCCTCGGCACCTTGGCCCGCAGCCTGCAGGCTTCTGGTGAGCGATGGGGTGTCGCGGCCATCTGCATCGGGGTCGGGCAAGGACTGGCCGTGGTGCTGGAGAACGTCACCTCCGGCGTAGCCGGAAAAGGAGCCTAGAGGAAATGCTGAAATTCATTGACACCGTCGGCGAGGCCATCGCCGGCATCAAGGACGGCTCCACCGTCATGATCGGGGGCTTCGGCAATGCGGGCCAGCCGTTCGAACTCATCGACGCGCTGCTCGATTCCGGCGCCACCGACCTCACCGTGGTGAACAACAACGCCGGCCAAGGCGACCAAGGCCTTGCACTGCTGATCAAGGAAGGTCGGGTCCGGAAGATGATCTGCTCCTTCCCGCGCCAGTCGGATTCCTGGCACTTCGACGCCAAGTACAAGGCCGGCGAAATCGAACTGGAACTCGTCCCGCAAGGGAACCTCGCCGAGCGCATCCGGGCCGCCGGCGCGGGTATTGGCGGGTTCTTCACCCCCACCGGTTACGGCACCATGCTCGCGGAAGGCAAGCACACGCGCTTCCTCGACGGCAAATGGCAAGTGTTCGAGACGCCCATCCACGCCGACGTCGCACTCATCAAGGCCCTCAAGGCCGACGGCAAGGGCAATCTCGTCTACCGCAAGACCGCCCGGAATTTCGGCCCCATCATGGCCGCCGCGGCCAAACACACCATCGTCCAGGTGTCGGAGATCGTCCCGACCGGCGCCCTGGACCCGGAGAACGTGGTGACCCCGGGAATCTACGTCAACAGCATCGTGAAGGTGGCCTGACATGAGCATCCAAACGTCAACAACACCCTTGGGACGCGACGATCTCGCGCGGCTCGTGGCGCGGGACATCGCTCCCGGCTCGTTCGTGAACCTCGGCATCGGCCAGCCCACGCTCGTCTCCAATTACCTCACCGAAGAGCAGAACATCACCCTCCATACGGAGAACGGGATGCTCGGGATGGGCCCTGAGGCCAAGGGCGAGGAGATCGATGGCGACCTCATCAACGCCGGCAAGATCCCCGTCACCGAGCTCCCCGGCGCCTCGTATTTCCACCACGCCGATTCCTTCGCGATCATGCGCGGCGGGCATCTGGATATCTGCGTGCTCGGCGCGTTCCAGGTATCCGCCACGGGGGACCTCGCCAACTGGCACACTGGAGCACCGGACGCCATCCCGGCCGTCGGCGGGGCGATGGACCTGGCCACCGGCGCGAAGGACGTGTTCGTCATGATGACGCTCCTGACCCGCGAGGGCGTGTCCAAACTCGTGGAGCACTGCAGCTACCCGCTCACCGGCGTGGGCTGCGTGACGCGCGTGTACACGGACAAAGCAGTCTTCCTGATAGGGCCCGACGGCGTGACCGTGCGTGAGACGTTTGGCTGCACCTTCGAAGAACTCCAAGCCCTGGTGCCGGTCCCGCTGAAGGCGGCGGGCGCCGTCGTCGGCGTCTAAAGGGCAGCGCGAGCTGGCAGCAGATGCCCTCTGGAAGCAATCCACGGGGCAAGTGCTGCCAGTTCGCGCTAATAAGATTGGTAACCATGACCGACGCAGCAGTAGCCGGAGCCCCGCAGGCGGGTGCTCCCCAGGCCAGCGACCAGTACGTGCAATCGCTGGCACGCGGATTGTCCGTGATCCGCGCTTTCGACGCGGCCAACCCCGTCATGACGCTCAGTGAGGTGGCGGCACGCACTAACCTGACGCGTGCCACGGCGCGACGGTTCCTGCATACCCTGGTTGAGCTGGGCTATGTCCGCACGGATGGCAAGACCTTCGCCCTCACGGCGATGGTGTTGCAGCTTGGCTATTCGTACCTGTCGGCGTTGTCCCTGCCCCAGCTCGCACAGCCGCACCTTGAAGAACTTTCCCTCAAACTGGGGGAGTCGACGTCGGCCGCGGTACTGGATGGCGCGGACATCTTCTACGTGGCCCGCGTGACCACTCGCCGGATCATGACGGTCGGGATCTCGGTGGGCACCCGCTTTCCCGCCTACGCCACGTCCATGGGTAGGGTGCTTCTGGCTGGCCTGACGCCGCAGAAACTGGACGAGTACCTGTCCTCGGTGGAGTTCAAAGCCCTGACGCCGCGGACCATCACGTCCCGCGAAGAGCTGGTGGCCGAGCTGGATCGCGTGCGCAGGCAGGATTGGTGCGTTTTGGACCAAGAGCTGGAGCTCGGACTTATGTCCGTGGCAGCGCCCGTTCGCAACGCTGCCGGCAAGGTGGTGGCCGCCGTCAACGTCTCGCTCCAGGCCCAAAACGTCGCCGCGCAGCGTGATCCGCGGGCCTATATCGAGTCGGTTCGCGACGAAATCGTACGAACTGCCGGGCTGATTTCGGCGGATATTGCCGCCAAGCACTAGCAGAGGCGCTCGGGGCCGAATGTCTAGAGCCACAAGCTCGTCACGCCCGTGAGGCCTTGGACCTGGACGGGTGTGTTGCTGCTGCTCGCGGCGCCGTTGCCAAGTTGACCCTGCGCGTTGTCACCCCAAGCGCGGACCGTTCCATCACTGAGCACAGCGAATGCGTCGTACATGGTGCATGCCAGCGAGCTCACCCCGATGAGGCCCTGGACCTGCACCGGGGCGGGGCTGTCAGTGGTGGTGCCGTTCCCCAGCTGGCCATACCAGTTGGCGCCCCATGCGCGGACGGTTCCATCCTTGAGGACCGCGTACGCCGAGACTTCGCTTGCGGCGACGCTCGCGACCTCGGTGAGACCCGGAACTTGGACCGGCACGCTGCTGCTGGCGGTGCCATTGCCTAGCTCGCCATACGTGCCGGCCCCCCAAGCCCGGACTGTCCCGTTCCCCAACACCGCGTAAGCCGTGCCGCCGTTGGCTGCGAGGGACACGGCTCCTGCCAAACCGGAGACTTGGACCGGGGTGTTGGCGTTCGCGTTGGTGCCGTTGCCCAGCTGGCCGTAGCCGTTGTAGCCCCAGGCCCGGACCGTCCCGTCAGCCAGGACTGCATACGCCGTGCCGTAACTGGCCGTGATGGAGGAGACGCCCGTGAGGCCGGTGACTTGGACCGGGGTGTTGCTGTCGGCGTTGGTGCCGTTGCCCAGTTGCCCGGATTGGTTGCTGCCCCAGGCGCGCACCGTCCCGTCAGTCAGAACCGCGTAGGCGGAGCCCCCGCTGGCTGTGATTGAGCCGGCCCTGGTGACCCCCTGGACCTGGACGGGGACGCTGCTGTTGCTGGTGGTTGCATTGCCGAGCTGGCCGGAGGAATTGTCGCCCCACGCCCACACCGTTCCATCGCCCAGCAGGGCGTAGGCCGTGCCTCCGCTGGCGGTGATGGATACGACTCCGGAGAGTCCGCTGACTTGGACGGGCACGCTGCTATCGCTCGTGGTGCCGTTCCCGAGCTGGCCGAAGCTGTTCCCGCCCCAGGCCCACACCGTTCCGTTGACCAGCGCGGCGTACTTGGTGCTGGGACCTTGGGCTCCCATGGCGACCCCGGACAGTCCCGTGACGCCAAGCGGCACGTTGCTGAACGAAGTTGTGCCGGTAACGCCGAGTTGGTGGTTGTAATTGTCACCCCATGCGCGGATGGTTCCATCTGCAAGCACGGCGAATGCGGTCCCTCGTGCCGCCGAGATCGATGCTGTTCCCGCTAGACCGGTGAGACCCGTGACTTGGGTGGGAACGTTGCTGTTAGCGGTAGAGCCGTTGCCGAGTTGTCCGGTCGGGTTGACGCCCCAGGCACGGACCGTCCCGTCACGCAGCACGGCATACGCCACCGGGTTGTTGGTGTCCCCCTTGCCAGCAGTGATGGACAAAGCCGTGGTGAGGCCGCTTACCTGGATGGCAGTGGTGCTGTTGGTGGTGGTCCCGGTGCCGAGCTGCCCGGACTGGTTGAGGCCCCATGCCCGTGCTGTCCCGTCGCCAAGTACGGCGTATACGCTGCCTTTGCCGGCTGCCATGGACATGACGTTGCTGATCCCCTGGACGCGGACCGGGGTGTAGCTCTCCGACGTCGTCCCGTTTCCGAGCTGGCCGCTCCCGTTCGCGCCCCAGGAACGCACGGTCCGGTCGGCCAGTAGCGCGTACGCGTTGTAGTTGCTGGCCACGATGGAGGTGACGCCGCTGAGGCCTTGGACCTGAACCGGTCTGTTGCTGCTGTTGGCGGAGGTTCCGCTGCCAAGCTGCCCGCTCGAATTGTCGCCCCATGCCCGGACGGTCCCGTCGGACAACAGTGCGTAGGCGCTGAAGTCGCTAGCGGTGACGGCGGCGACCCCCGTCAGGCCGATGACCTGGGCCGGCGCGCTGCTTCCGATTCCTGTGGTGCCGTTGCCGAGTTGACCCACGAAGTTGGAACCCCAAGCACGGACGGTTCCGTCATTGAGCAGGGCATATGCGCCGTAATAAGTGGCCGTGATCGCGGTGACGCCAGTGAGGCCTTGGATCTGGATGGGGGTGCTGCTGAAGGTGATCCCGCTGCCGAGTTGTCCGGTGGAACTCTCGCCCCAAGCGCGTACGGTCCCGTCGCCGAGGAGTGCGTACGCTGTGCGACCGTTGATCGTGATCGATGTGACTCCGCTGAGGCCCTGGACTTGCACGGGAGTGCTGCTGTCGTTGGTGGTTCCGTTGCCGAGCTGCCCGGACTGGTTGCTGCCCCAGGCGCGTACGGTCCCGTCGGCCAGCAGCGCGTAACTGGTGGAACCATCGCCGGCGATCGACTTGACTCCGGAGAGGCCGGTAACGGCGGCAGGGCTGGCGAGGTAAGGGGTGGTCCCGTTGCCCAGCTGGCTGGATTGGTTGTTACCCCAGGTGACAGCTGAACCGCTTGACGCTCCGGGAAGGTAGTAGCCCGCGACGTCGGCGATCAGCTGCGTGGCGCCGTCGGAACGGTTGAAGAGGGTGATCTTGCCGTCGGCCCCCACGGGGACGGTGACGGAGCTCGGAACAGTCTGGCCGCTCGCGAAATTCACATTGGACGCATTCGGCCGGATGCTCCCCGAAGCGTAAGCGGTGATGAACCCGAACGATTGCGGGCCGGTGACGGTCAGGTTGAAAACCGCGGCCGCGACGTTGGCGGGAATCCCGCCCGCGCCGCCCACGCGGAAGGACACCGTCCCGTCCGGACCTGCCGGCGCGCTGTTCCGTGTATCCAGGAGTCGTGCGGGATTCACGGGAACGAAAGCGCCCGGAGCGCTCGGGGTCCCTGAGAGGAAATAGCCGGCGACGTCGGCGATCAGCTGGGTGCTGCCGGAGGAACGGTTGAAGAGAGTGACTTTGCCGTCGACGCCGACTGGAACCGTTACGGAGTTCGGAACCGTTTGGTCTGTGGCGAAGTTGATGTTTGAAGAGTTCGGCCGCGTGGTTCCGGAGGCGTAGGCCGTGATGAACCCGAACGACGTCGGATTCGCCACGGTGAGGTTGAAACTCACCGCCGAGACCGAAGCCGGAATCCCGCCCACGCCTCCCACTTGGAAAGACACCGTTCCGTCAGGGCTCGCAGGCGTGCTCCCGCGGGTGTCCAGCAGCCTGGCAGGGGCTATCGGGACGAAGGCGCCGGGTACGGTCGGCGTTCCGGGGAGGTAGTACCCGGACACGTCGGCAATCAGCTGGGTGCTGCCGGAGGAGCGGTTGAAAAGGGTGACTTTGCCGTCGACGCCGACCGGTACTGTCACGGAGTTCGGTACGGTCTGGCCGGCAGCGAAGTTCACGTTGGAGGAGTTCGGCCGTGCGGCACCGGAAGCGTAGGCCGTGACGAATCCGAACGATTGCGGGCCGGTGACGGTGAGATTGAAGACCACCGCCGCGGCCGCAGCGGGAATTCCGTTCATGCCGCCCACCTGGAAGGACACGGTCCCGTCGGGGCCCACAGGCGTGCTGGTACGGGTGTCCAGGAGCCTGGCGGGTGAGATCGGAATGAAGGCTCCGGCCGCCGTCGGCCTCGCCGAAGTTCCCACGACGGCGACCGGCGCGCTCGTGGAACCGCCCGTGCCGGCAGCCCAGGCGCCGGGCGCCGCAAGGCCGGACAAGATCAGCAGGACGCCCATTGCGCCAGCAACGCCGGTGGCGCCACGCCTCAGCCACGCACGCAAAGACCCCATGAAATCTCCGAAGGACTGGGCTCCCGATGACGGGCAAGCCGGTATTGATCCTCGCGAAAATTACCACATGGGTAGATCCCGGCGTGGTTGCCACGGCGCGTTGTAGCGCGTGGGCTCGCGGCGCGGGCGAAGCTGCGCCCACCGCATCACCGCGTCAGCTTGGCGCCGTCCGGGTGTTCGTCGCCGATGTGCCCGGGAGCGTTGGCGGCCAGGACGCGCTCGACGAACGCGCTGTACTCCTCCATGTAGTGGCGCAGGATGGATGCCGTGCCTTCGTCCCTGACCGATCCGTCCTCGTTGTAGGCCGCCGGATTGAACTTGATGTAGGCCTCGGGAGCATTCAGCTGAGGTGCGTCGAGGAAGCTCAGGACGCTACGCATGGATGCCTGCATCACGGCCGTCCCGATGCTTCCGGGTGATGTGCCGATGATTCCTGTTGGCTTGCGCGCGAAGGAGTTGGTTCCCCACGGCCGCGATCCCCAGTCGATGGCGTTCTTCAAGGCGCCGGGGACGGAGCGGTTGTACTCGGGGGAAACGAACAGGATGCCGTCCGACGCCGCGATCGCGTCCTTGAGGGCCCGGCCGGCAGGCGGGTAGTCGGCGTCGTAGTCCGGGCTGTACAAGGGCAGGTCCTTGATGGGAATCTCGGTGAATTCGAGCTCTTCCGGCGCTACGCTGATGAGCGCCTTGGACAGGACCCGGTTGATGGAGCGGCTTGAAAGGCTGCCGACGAAGTATCCGATCTTGTACGTTGCCATGACTGTGTTCCTTCCCGACGGCGCGGCCGGAACCGGCTCATCGACGGTGCGGTAACTGGAGTCTCCCAGCCCACAGCGAGCTTATTAGAGCAGCCCGAAGATGGGAATGGCCGGACGCCGCCGCCACACCTACTCCCGCCCGGGCCTTCCGCGTCCTAGACTCAAGCCAACAACGGCTCGGGACAATGCTGTTCAGAAGGACGTTGGGGTTTCGGAAAGGGAGCGCGGGTGAAACTTGGCATAGCGCGGGAACGGCTCGATGGTGAACGTCGTGTGGCTGCGACGCCGGAGACGGTCACGCAGTTGGCCGGACTGGGACTGGACGTCGTCGTCGAAAGCGGAGCCGGAGGCGCTGCGGGCCACAGCGACGAGGACTACCGCCAAGCAGGCGCGCTCATCGTCCCCGACTTGGATCTGGCCCGACTGGACGTCTACGCTCACGTCCGCCCACTCGAACCAACGACGGCGGCCGCGCTGCGACGGGGCGCCGTCACCGTTGGCCTGGCCTCGCCGTCGTCGGAACTTCCCACCGTCCGCGCGCTCGCCGAAGCGGGCGTGACATCCTTCGCGCTTGAGCTGGTGCCGCGCATTTCCCGGGCACAATCCATGGATGCGCTCACCTCCCAGGCCCTGGTGGCCGGGTACCGCTGCGTGCTCGAGGCGGCCATGCGGCTCCCGCGCTTCTTTCCGCTCTACATGACGGCCGCCGGAACCATTCCCCCGGCCCGTGTGCTGGTGCTGGGAGCGGGCGTGGCAGGCTTGCAGGCCATCGGCACCGCGAAAAGGCTGGGCGCACGCGTCTCCGCCAACGACATCCGGCCCGCCTCGGCGGACGAGGTCGCATCCATGGGCGGCACCTTCATCAAACTCGACGTGGAGACGGCCGAATCGTCCGGCGGCTACGCGCGCGAACTCAGCGCCGACCGCGGTGCCCTCCAGCGTGAGCTGCTCGCCCCGCACGTGGCCCAGGCGGATGTGCTCATCACGACGGCGGCGGTCCCCGGACGGCGGGCCCCTCTCCTCGTGAGCCGCGAAATGGTCCAGCACATGCGCCCGGGCTCGGTGGTCGTCGACCTCGCCGCAGAGTCCGGCGGCAACGTGGAGGGCTCGGTACCGGGGCTGGATCTTCAAATCCCGACGGCGGACGGCCAAGGCACGGTCACCCTGGTGGGGATGAAGGATGCCGCCTCCGCCATGCCCGCTGACGCGTCGCGCCTCTACGCGAAGAACGTCGCGAACCTGCTGGCCCTCATGACGTGTGATGGAGCCGTCGTCCCCGACTTCGGCGATGAGGTGGTGGCGGGTGCGTGCCTGACGCACGACGGCGAGGTGCGGCACGGTCCGACGGCCGAGGCGCTTGCTGCGCTCTCCGCCGAGACGGCGGAATCCGTGAGCTCTGCCAATGAGGGGGTTTCCTGATGGACGGCATCGCCCTGCTCACCATCACTGTCCTGGCCGTCTTCGTGGGCTTCGAAGTGGTCTCCAAGGTCTCAAGCACACTGCACACTCCCTTGATGTCCGGCGCGAACGCCATCCACGGAATCATCCTGGTGGGCGCGATCATCGTCGCAGGGCAGGCCTCGGACCCATGGGTCCTCGCGGTGGCCTTGCTCGCCGTCGTCCTCGCCACCGCCAACCTGGTAGGCGGATTCGTGGTGACCGACCGCATGCTGGAGATGTTCCGCGGCCGTAAACGCGTTGCGCCGCCCGGCGGGAAGCCGGAGTCCATAGACGCTGCGTCCAAGGGGCGCACGCGATGACCCTCATCGATCCGGTGTGGACTTCGCTCCTCTACCTCGCGGCCGCAGTCTGTTTCATCCTCGCGCTCAAGGGACTCAATTCGCCACGAACCGCCCGGCGAGGCAACCTGGTGGGCGCATTCGGTGCGGCGCTCGCCGTCGCCACGGTCTTCCTCTCGGTCAAGATGGACAACGTTCCCTGGATCCTGGGCGCCATGGTGATCGGTTCGGGCGTTGCCGCGCCGGTCGCGCGCCAGGTCAAGATGACCCAGATGCCGCAGCTCGTCGCGCTTTTCAATGGCGTGGGCGGTGGCGCCGCAGCGCTCGTTGCACTCTTGGAACTTGCGCACACGGAGGACCACTGGGTGCGCGTGGCGATCGTCTTCACGCTGCTGGTGGGGGCGGTGTCCTTCGCGGGTTCCGCCATCACGTTCTCCAAACTCCAGGAGCTCATGACCACCCGCCCGGTGGTGTTCCCCGGTCTGCCGACCCTCATGGGGGCGGTGCTGCTAGCGGCGGTGGGTGCCGCCGTCGCCGTCGTTTTTAGCGGTTCCATCGCGCTCGCGTTCCTGCTTTTGGTGCTCGGTCTGGCGGCGGGCGTGTTGCTGGTGCTCCCTGTAGGCGGCGCGGACGTGCCGATCGTCATCTCGCTGCTGAATGCCTTCACCGGCCTGGCCGTGGCAGCCTCGGGCCTGGTGCTTGGCAATGTGCTTTTGGTGGTGGCCGGCACGTTGGTGGGTGCCTCTGGCACCATCCTTACCAGGGCCATGGCCGCGGCCATGGGCCGCAGTGTTGCCGGCATCCTTTTTGGCGCGTTCAAAGGAGGCTCGACGGCGGGGTCGACGGCGGTGAGCGACCGCCCCGTCCGCTCCTCCAGCCCCGAAGATGTGGCCGTGCTCCTTGGCTATGCGCAACGGGTCATTATTGTTCCCGGCTACGGGCTCGCGGTAGCACAAGGGCAGCACACGGCGGCCGAGCTGGCCCTTGCGTTGGAGGCGCGGGGCATCGACGTGGATTTCGCCATCCATCCGGTGGCCGGCCGCATGCCCGGGCACATGAACGTCCTGCTTGCCGAAGCCAATGTGCCCTATGAGTCCCTCAAGGAAATGGGCGAGATCAACTCGGAATTCCGGACAGCCGACGTCGCGCTGGTGGTCGGCGCGAACGACGTCGTCAATCCGGCCGCGAAAACCACCGCGGGTTCGCCGATCTACGGCATGCCCATCCTTGAAGTGGCCGACGCGCGACAAGTAGTTTTCCTGAAGCGCTCAATGCGGCCGGGATTCGCGGGAATCGAGAACGAACTCATGTACGAACCGCAGACCACACTGCTGTTCGGCGACGCGAAGGAATCCCTCACCAAAGTGTTGAGTGCGGTCAAGGCGCTCAAGCTTAGTTAATCAAATCTGGGGTGCCCGCCGGCCTTTCTGCTGCCCAATCGGGTGAGCACACTCAGGATCGCTAGGCGAAGCTGCCGCCCAGCCGGGTGAGCCCACTCAAGACGCGGAAGAATCCAAGGCCCTATCATCGGCCGAAGACCTAGGGTGGGAACGCTCCCGCCCTTGACGGTTGCCCGGGCTTCGAATGGACGGTGAGCGGAGTGGCTGGACTCTCGATTCAGGAGCAGGCGGTGACGCGGCGCATCGGCGTCCGTTGGGCCGCCGTTGGAGCGTGCGCGGCAATGGTCCTGGCACTCCTCAGTGGCTTTGCTTTGCCGGCTCATGCGGTTGCAAACACCGTCATCACGCTGACCTTCGATGACGGCAACGCCGACCAACTGACCGCCGCAGCCACGCTGAAGAACCTCGGACTCCACGGCACCTATTTCGTCCCCTCCGGATGGGTCGATCAGCCGAGCTATTTCACCTCGGCGAACCTGCAGCAGCTTTTCGCCGACGGAAATGAGATTGCCGGGCACACGGTCACCCACCCCGACCTGGTCACCTTGACCTCGGATGAAGTGACGCGCCAGGTGTGCAACGGCAGAGTGGCCCTGGCAAACATGGGCTTCAAGGTCACCAGCTTCGCCTACCCCTTCGCCTCCTTGGATCCTGCCGTGCAGACCATCGTGAAGAATTGCGGGTTCAACAGTGCACGCGGGCTCGGGGACCTTTACAGCAAGGACGATCCCGGGCTACCGGCTGCCGAAACCATTCCGCCCGCCAACCCCTATGACACCGCGGCACCGGAGGAAGTGGACAGCACATGGACGCTGTCCAACCTTGAAAACTCCGTGACCAGGGCACAGGCTGCCGGCGGTGGCTGGGTTCAATTGACGTTCCACCACATCGCCGTGGGGACCGATCCCACCCTTACCATCAGCCCCAGCCTGTTCAACCAATTCGCTTCCTGGCTAGCGCAACAACAGGCAGCGGGCAGCATCGCCGTGAAGACGGTTGACCAGGTAATCGGTGGCGCGGTCCAGCCCCTCGTCTCCGGCCCGCCGGTGCCGCCCCCGCCTCCCCAGGGGACCAACATGATCCAGAACCCGAGCCTCGAGACACTGACCAGCGGGATTCCGCTGTGCTGGGCTGCTGGTGGATACGGCACCAACACCCCCAGCTTTTCAGTGGTCTCGCCTGGCCACACGGGCAATAACGCAGAACGACTGACTATGAGCGGCTACGTCAGCGGTGACGCGAAACTCCTGCCAGCCCTGGATCTTGGCGGCTGCTCTCCCACGGGCACTCCGGGCCATATCTATCAGCTCAGCGCTTGGTATAAATCCAATGTCATCACCCAATTCGAGGTCTACTACCGCACCGGAACGGGGTACTGGACCTATTGGACGGCGAGCCCGTTGTTCAACGCGAGCAGTAATTGGACGCAAATCACGTGGACCACACCGGCGCTCCCGGCAGGTGCCTCGGGAATCAGCTACGGACTGAACATCCAATCCAACGGTTCGATCACCACGGACGACTATTCGATGATCGACATCACCCAGGCCGCGGCGACGGCGCCGGCTGCTCCCACGGGGGTGGCCGCGACGGCGGGTAACGCTTCGGCGGTGGTGTCCTGGACGGCGCCGGCCAACGGCGGCTCCCCCATCACTTCGTATGCGGTGACGCCTTCGTCCGGTGGCACGGCTTTGGCTCCGGTGACGGTTACCGGTAACCCGCCCTCAACGACGGCGACCGTCACCGGGCTGACCAACGGCACCGCCTACACCTTCACCGTCACGGCAACGAACGCCGTCGGGATGTCACCCCCGTCGGCCGCGTCGGCTCCCGTGACACCGACGGCCCCAACGGTTCCGGGGACTCCCACCGGCGTGAGCGCGACGGCGGGAAACGCCTCGGCGGCCGTGTCGTGGACGGCGCCGGGCAACGGCGGCTCCCCGATCACCTCCTATGCGGTGACGCCTTCCACCGGTGGCACGGCCCTGGCTCCGGTGACTGTGACCGGGAATCCGCCCGCGACGACGGCGACCGTCACCGGACTGAGCAACGGCACGGCCTACACGTTCACGGTGACGGCGACGAACGCCGTCGGGACCTCCGCGCCGTCGGCGGCGTCGGCTCCGGTGACCCCGACGGCCCCGGTTCCCGGGGTCACCAACGGCGGGTTCGAATCCGGGCTCACGTCCTGGACCACCGGCGGCGTCAGGGCACCCGTGGCCTCCACCACCGCGCACACCGGCACCGGCTCCGCGCTCCTGGGCCTGGCCTCCGGCACCGAACCGCTCGGCGACAGCACCCTGGCCCAGACCCTCACCATGCCCGCCACCGGGACCTCCACCCTGTCCTTCTGGTACCAGCCCCACACCGCCGACGACACCTGCACCGGCACCGCCTGCCGCTACGACTGGATGGAAGCACAAGTCCGCACCACCGGCGGCACCACCCTGGCGAGCCTGTTCAAGCTCAGCAGCAACTCCGGCACCTGGACCCAGCTCAGCACGAACCTCTCCGCCTACAACGGCCA
>NZ_JBYSXD010000054.1:0-30667 GCF_058781865.1 Arthrobacter sp. FW306-1B-F12A | reverse complement strand
GCACAAACATGTACCCCGGCCGCCACATCCCGGCCCGCCCCTGCCGCATCGGACACCCGGGCCACTTGGGCCCTCGACGGAACCGGAAGACCTTCAATAGCCGCGGCTTGCCGGCGGATTTCAGCCGCCGACCGTGGATCCTCACCGAACTCTATTGTGCCGCCATGGCGGCAGTAGTTAACTAGTCCCGTGAACTCTGCTGGGGAAGGGTGATCTGCCTCTAGGCCCAGTGGGCACCTGGTTTCACGGTGCCGTGGAATCAGCAAAGTTGATGGAGGGCATCGTTATGAGTGCAGTTTCTTCGTCCCAGAATTTCAATCACGGGTTTCCCACGCCCGGACCCCAGGATCCCTCGCCCCAGAAAGTCATGGATCACGTTTTCTTCCTCTCCGAGGGGGAATGGAAAAAAGTCCGCGAAGAGGAACAATTCGACCACATCGTCATCGGCAGTGGGTTCTGCGCCTACGCCTTCGCCGAGCGGACACTGACAGTCAACCCGCACGCACGGATCCTGATCATTGAACGGGGTCCGTTTTTCTTGCCGCAGCACTTCCAGAACCTGCCGCTGCCCTACAAGGAGACCCTGGGAGGCCTCTCGGAGACCTTCCCGTGGACCTTGGCAGCTGCCACCGCCACCCAGCCGCCGGGCAAGATTTCGTGGCAGCACGGCATGGTCCCTTTCTACGGCGGACGAAGCATCATGTGGAGCGCATGGTGCCCCCGCCCCGAGGAAGATGAAATGCGGGGCTGGCCGCGGGCAGTGATGGACGCCGCCAAGTCTCACTTCACGTCCGCGGAAGACCTCCTGAACGTGGTTTCGGCGGACCAGATCGACGCCGGCCGGTCGGCCGACGTCGTCGATCTCATCAACGACACTCGGCCGGTCTACGGAATCATGCAGAAAGCCCTGCAGGAACGGCTTGAGGCAGGCCTGCACAAGATCGATTCCGCCACCCGCAGCATGCCCGCACCGCTCGCTGCGGCGACTGGCGCGACGTCGGGCGTGGACTTCGCGAAGTTCTCGACGCCGGCAGTCCTCCTTGAACTGACGGACAAGCAAGCAGCCCTCGAGGCCCAAGGCAAGGGCGCGGCTCTTCGCATGGTCACGGACTGCACCGTGTTGAGCGTGCTCCAGCAGGACGGACGGGCCACCGCGTTGAACACCAACCGCGGCGTAGTGAACGTCGGCAACGCCAACCTGGTCCTGGCCATGGGCACGCTTCCACCGGCAACGCTGGTCCTCAATTCCTTCCCGCAGGTGCAGGGGGCCGGCGGGCATTTCAGCGCCCACTTCATCACCTCGGTGGTGGCCAGGGTTCCCCGCGAGGATTTTGATTTCAGCGGACAACTCGGCGAGCTGGAACTGGCGGCCATCTATTTGGCGGGCAAGAGCCCGGCCGGCATGCAGTACCACGTCCAGCTTTCGGTCCTCTCGGACCGTTGCCCGGACAAGAACGCCCAGAAGTCCGAACGCTACGCCCCCGACGTCGTCGCCACGGCTTCGCTCGCGCAGCTGCGGTCCTCGGAGGACTACCTGGTGTTCGTCTGCGCCGTCCTCGGCGAACTGGACGAAAGCAACCCGGAGAACCACTTGCGGCTTTCCGGCGGAGCGGACCCCACCTGCAACGTCACCTTGCAGGTGTTGGCCAACGCCACCGACGACGACACCTGGGACACCATGGACGAGGGAACCTTCCAGATGCTGGAGCGGGTCCTCTCCCCGGCCGGCGCGGAGCGGGTCGAATACTGGCGCGGAGATCCCGACGACGGAACCTGGGGTGCCGAGCGTCCCGCCATCCCGGAGCGCCGCGTTCCGGGATTGGTCCACGAAAGCTCGAGCCTGCCGATCGGCGAAGAGGAGGACGCCGTCGTCGGAATCGACTACCGACTCAACGGCGTGCAGAACGTCTTTGTCACGGGCGGCAGCCTCTGGCCCACCGGCGGTTCGTGGAACCCGACCATGACAATGGTCGCCTTGGCGCAAGACCTCGCCGAAAGACTCGAGGCCGACGGCGGAGCGGCGGCAGCGCCATGACTGTCGCCCCGGCGCTGGACCCGGCGCTCCTTCCCACGGTTCCGCCTATGAGTGTCGCCGATGTGCTGGACAGGCAGGACGGCGTGTACTGGGTGGTGAAGGACGCGAATTCGGTCTTCCTGTGGGTCAACCAGAACTTCGCGGACCTGGTGGGCATGGATAAGTCGGAGCTGATCGGGCACCAGGACTCGCGCGCGGAACACGTTGCGCACGACAAGGAAGTAATGGCGAGCGGAAAGCCGTTGCTCAACTTCCACGAGACCATCGCCGTCCCCAGCAAGGACGGCGGCATGGTGAATGTGGACATCGTGACCCAAAAGGGGTTGCTGCGGGCCCCGGGCAGCAAGGACATCATCGGCATCACCGTCTGCTTCTCACTGAAGGACCCGGTCACATGAGTGGATTCGCAGAGGACTGGATCAAACGGTTGGACATGTCCCCCGCTAGCGTGGGCGGCTGGTTCGCGCCCGCGCTCGTGAGCAACGAGGACATCGCCGGATCGGCGCTGCCTCCGCGTTTCGGCGTCGACCATCCGCTCTACAGTTCCAACTGGTACCTGCTGGAGGCGGGTGAGGTCCTCCAGTTGCACGCCCTCAAGCAGGACGAATTGTGGTTCTTCCACGTGGGGACACCGATCAGGCTGCACGTCTTCTCCCGGGAGCTCGGACTTCAGGACTTTGGCTATACCGAAGCCTTGTTGGGGCCGGATCCGGAAGCAGGCGAGATGTTGCAAGGAGTTGCCCCGAACTCCACCTGGTTCGGTGCCGAGTTGGCCGGGCCGGGGTTCGCCTTGGTGAGCTGCAGCCTCGCACCGGGATACGAGAGATCGGACTCCGCGAAACCAACGGCACGGGACATCGAGTCGCTCGTCATGAGGTTCCCCGGGCATGCCGAGCTGATCCTGCGCCTGGCGGTGGTGTAGCCGGGGCCGGCGGGATGGGCTGGGCAGGCGGGATGCCCGGATAAAACGTCTGGTGCGCCGGTTCTGGGGCCGGCGCACCAGGCTTCTCCCACCCAACTGACTAGCAGTAGTTGTCGTTTAGAGGCTCCAAAACGACAACAAATGCGTGGGCCCACGCCGCCCGGGTTCCCTGGCCGAGCTTGCGAGGCGAGGGTGGCGGTGGGGCCCCGCCGGCGAGGGTCCCTGCCTGAGCTCGCGAAGGCTGGGAGCCGACGGGGACTTGCGAGGCGAGGGTGGCGGTGGGGACCAGTTGGGCATCTCAGGAGCCGATCGGCGACAGTTCCCGCACCAGGCCGAAGAGGTCCTTGGGGTCATCGGGATTAGCGACGAGGTCAATCTCCTCGAAGAACTCCGAACCCTCAACGGCGTCGCGGAGATACCTCAAGGCGGAAAAGTCCTCGATCGCGAAGCCCACGGAATCGAATATCGTGATTTGGTCCTTGGAGGTCCGGCCCGGAGCGTGCCCGGCCAGGACCTGCCAGAATTCGGTGACGGGAAAATCGGCGGACATTTGCTGGATCTCGCCTTCAATCCGCGTCTGGGGATCGTATTCCACAAAGACGTCACCGAGGCCGAGGATGGCAGCGTCGAGTTCAGTCTTCCCTGGGCAGTCGCCTCCGATCGCGTTGATGTGGACTCCGGGCGAAACCTGGTCTGCTGTCAGGATCGTGGCATTGGCCTTGTCCGCCGTGCATGTGGTGACGACGTCGGCGCCCTCCACTGCATGGGCCGCCGAGTCTGCGATGGTGATGTCGAAGCCGAGGGGAGCCATGTTCCGGACGAACTTCTCCATCGCTGCCGGGTCCGTGTCCCAGATCCTCACACTGTTTATACCCAGGGCCGCCCGGAAGGCCAGCGCCTGAAACTCCGATTGGGTTCCGGTTCCGATCATCGCCATGATCCGGGCATCGGGGCGCGCGAGCTTCTTAGCGACCATGCCGGACGTGGCCGCCGTCCGCAACGCTGTCAGCACTGTCATCTCCGCAAGGAACGTCGGGTAGCCGTTGTGGACGTCGGACAGGACACCGAAAGCTGTCACGGTCTGGAAGCCGCGCGCGGGATTCGAGGGGTGTCCGTTTACATACTTGAAGCCGTAGGTTTCCTGGTCGCTGGTGGGCATCAGCTCGATGACGCCAAATGGCGTGTGGCTTGCCACTCGCGGAGTCTTGTCAAAAGATTCCCACCGCTGGAAGTCGTCTTCCAGGTACTGCATCATCTCCGAGATGACGGTCTCCGGGCCCCGTCCGGCCGTCCAACGAACCATATTGCGGACATCGACAAAGCGCGTCATGTGCGCTCCTTTCCCTCATAAGCACTGTTGCTACGAGGCTACGGAGCGGCGATATGCATCCACAATTGCCAAAGTACGTACTTTTCATTGAAAACATGCACAAAATGATGACTGCTTATGCACACAATGATCAACGGCAGGCGCCCGTCATAAAAGCGACTATCGCAGGACGGAACTGAGCAGCAGGCTCGTCTCGCTATTGACGATCCCCTCGATCCCGCGGATCCTGCCCAACACCTGGTCAAAGTCGCTGAGGCTCTCCGTGCGCAACTCGGCCACGAGATCCCAACCGCCGTTCGTGGTGTGTAGCGCCCAAATCTCGGGAAGTCCGCGGAGTTGGCGAATGACCTTGTCCGCCGACCTTCCCTCCACGGCAATGAGCGCAATGGCCCGGATCGCAAGTGGATCCACCTCGTCGCGCACCCTCGCGGTGAAGCCAACGATGGTCCCCGAGGAGACAAGACGCTCAAGCCGGCTATTCACGGTGGCCCGAGCAACGCCCAGCTTGCGCGCAAGGCTCGCCACGGAGGCCCTGCCGTCCTCCCGGAGAGCGGAGAGGAGCTGGCGGTCAAGGTCGGTGAGTGCTGCCATAAAGATAAACGTATCGCCCATTCCCCAAGCGGGCCTGAGTCCGTAGGGTATCGACATGAGCATCTACATCAGCCCCGACTCTGCTGCATGGTCCCTGACGGCCATGGCGACTGGTGCGTCAGCGGGATCAATCGATGATGCAAATGGCATGTCCAACCTGGTGAAGGAAATCTACGAGACAGAAGGTTTCGAAGCCTTGTCGGGTGTGGTTTTTGCATTGGCTCATCACAACAGCCTCTCGCTGCATGCACTCGCCACGGCCACCGGGATATCCGTCCACGAACTGCTGGAAATCCGGAAGCATCAAGGTTCCACTTTTCATCACTCCCCTACGGCAGTAGCGTCGCGGTTCGACGCCATTCCACCCCGGATCCAGGCGAGCCTGGAACCGCTGCCCAATGAAACCGAGTCCTAGGACGCTGGCACCCCAGCCCTCGCCAGCCTGGCTGCCGTCCGGTTACGGAACATGACGACGGCCGGTGATGCAGGCCGCCGTCGTGGATGTTATTTTTCTTCTTGAGTAATGAGCACCAGCGTGAAGCCCTGACTTGCTGGTCGGCAACCCTCTCTCCGGCGGGGTGCCTCAGGTGACTACTCGGCGTATCGACACTTTCGAACTGCAAGCGTGACTGAGGAGCACCAATGCCTGAACCCACCGAAGAAAAACTCTCGTACCGTCTCATCACGGGCCCTGACACCAAGGAATTCTGCGAGCGGATCTCCACCGCCCTCGCGGAGGGATACGTGTTGCACGGCAGCCCGGCCGCGACCTTCAACGGCACGGACGTAATCGTGGCACAGGCCATCGTCCTGCCCGCGGCAATCGCAAGCGCAGATGCCGCCGTTGCCAATGCGGTGGATCAGCTTGATGAAGAGTTCGACGGCGAGGGCCACGCATGAGCTACGCAGGCGACCTCAGCCCGCACGACGCCTGGGCCAAGCTTGAGCAGGGCGCCATCCTGGTGGACGTCCGCACCGAAGGCGAGTGGGCACACATCGGCATCCCGGACACCAAAGCCACCGAGAACGATCCCCTGTTCATCCAGTGGAACCTGGCCGGAGGCATCCCCAACACCCGTTTCATCGAAGAGTTGACGCAGCAGGCCCCGGAGGCGGATGGCACCGAACTGGTTTTCCTCTGCCGCTCCGGACAGCGCTCCATCGCCGCCGCGATTGCCGCCACCCAGGCCGGCTACACCTCCTACAACGTCCTCGAGGGCTTTGAGGGCGAGCCGGACCGCTACGGCGAGCGAACCGTGAACGGCTGGAAAAACCGTGGACTTCCGACGAACCTGGGGAACATCTAAGTGACTTTCAACCCTGACGCCGCCAGCTGGAGCCCTGACACCCAGGCCGTCCGCGGCGGTCTTGACCGTACCAACTTCCAGGAAACGTCCGAGGCCGTCTTCCTGAACTCCGGCTTCGTCTACGAGTCCGCTGCAGCCGCCGAGCGAGCATTTACGGGCGAGGACGAACGCTTCGTCTACTCCCGTTACGGCAACCCCTCCGTAGCTACCTTCCAGGAGCGCCTCCGCCTGCTCGAAGGCACCGAAGCGTGCTTCGCGACGGCGTCGGGCATGTCCGCTGTCTTCACCGCCCTCGGTGCGTTGCTTGCTGCCGGTGACCGCGTAGTTGCCGCCCGCTCGCTCTTCGGCTCCTGTTTCGTCATCCTCAATGAGATCCTGCCGCGCTGGGGCGTCGAGACCGTCTTCGTCGACGGGCCTGACTTGGACCAGTGGCGTGCCGCCCTGTCCGAGCCGACAACGGCAGTGTTCTTCGAGTCGCCGTCGAACCCCATGCAGGAAATCGTGGACATCGCCGCGGTGAGCGAGCTGGCCCACGCGGCCGGCGCCACGGTGGTCGTCGACAACGTCTTCGCCACTCCCCTCCTGCAGCGCTGCGGCGATCTCGGAGCAGACGTGATTGTCTACTCAGGCACCAAGCACATCGACGGCCAGGGCCGGGTCCTCGGCGGAGCGATCCTGGGCACCAAGGAGTTCATCGACGGTCCCGTCAAGCAGCTCATGCGGCACACCGGTCCTTCGCTTTCCGCGTTCAACGCCTGGGTCCTGACCAAGGGCCTGGAGACGATGGCGCTGCGTGTCAACCACTCCTCGGCGTCTGCGTTGCGGATCGCCGAGTGGCTCGAGGAACAGCCGGCCATCAGCTGGGTCAAGTACCCGCTGCTGAAGTCGCACCCGCAGTTCGAGCTCGCCGCAAAGCAAATGAAGGCCGGCGGAACTGTGCTCACCTTCGAGCTGCTCCCCTCCGCGGGGCGATCGGCGAAGGAGGCCGCTTTCGCGCTGCTGGACGGGCTCGCCGTCATCGACATCTCGAACAACCTCGGCGACTCCAAGTCCCTCATCACCCATCCCGCCACCACCACGCACCGTGCCATGGGTCCGGAAGGCCGCGCGGCAATTGGCCTGAGCGACGGCGTCGTGCGGCTTTCGGTGGGGCTGGAGGATGTGGACGATCTCATCGGGGACCTCGAGCGGGCCCTCAAGCAGGTCTAGCCGGGCGCTTCGCGCCAGTCCTGGCGCACCCAGGTGAGGACGGGTTGCGGCTTGGTGTCGCTCTCGTCCCTCTCTGAGCGCATCGTGATCTGGACGGCGTGCTCTACGACGGCGGCCAGCCCGGCGGCGTCGGGCGCGCTCCCGTTGCTCTCGCTCCAGCGCCCGGCAACACCACGCTGTTCGATAGCGCCGTTGCCACGGCTCAAGATGGCTGCCACGCCGGTTTGGACCAAGTCGAATTCACCCTGTTCGGCGAGCACGGGTTCCAAGTATTCCACCAACGACCAGACGACGTCGGCGGCGGGTTCCGGGCGAAAGGTTCCGAAGTCCAGCAGTTCGGTACGCAGTCCGAAGTTGCTTGCTTGCCAGGACGCCATCCGCAAAAGCGCAGTGGGCACGGCAGCGGGCTCTATTCCGGCATGGTATTCACGAACAGAAGTCTCAACCAGTGCCCTGACGAGCACCGCGATGAGCGCCGCATCCTCGGCCCGGAGGCAGACATCGGCCACCCGGACCTCCACCGTGGGAACGTGCCGGGACAGCCTGGCGTCGAAGTAGACCATCCCCTCGTCCAGCAGCACTCCCGTTTCGATGAGCCTCCGGACAACCCGCCGGTAAGCAGCCAGGGACCCGAAGATGGCTGACGGCCCCGACGAAGGCCAGCGGTTCCACGCCTGCGTCCGATAGCTCTCAAAACCCGTGGCCAGGCCACGCCAGTAGGGAGAATTGGCGCTCATCGCCGTGAAGACCGCGAGCTTGTCCCGGATGCGGTCCAAGACCATCACGCCTTCCTCGGGGGACTCGATCGATGTGTGCACGTGGAATCCGCACGTGAGCTGTTCGTGCGCCGTGATACCGAACCGTTCGAGCATGATGGCGTACCGGGGATCCGGAGTGGTGTGCAACGCAGCATCCACGGGCGATGTGGCCAACGCGGCGATCCGAGCGCCGTGGCGCCGAGCGGCATGGCTGGCGAGGCCGCGCCCCCTGCGGATCTGGTGCAGGAGCTCGGCGTAGCTGCGGCAGGGGCGGGTCTGGGTTTCGATCTGCTCAAGTTTGAGCTCGTGGCTTAGGCCGGTATCGGGACCGTCGATCTCCTCGAGGGTGGGTCCGGGTTCGGTGCCATCCTGGGCGGCGTGGGCAGCGTCATCGTGGGCGGCGCCGTCGTGGGCGGCGCCGTCGTGGGCGGGGGCCGAGAGGAGCGCGTCGGCAAGCGCGAGCGGCTCGCCGGTCACGGGATCGACGATCAGCAACTCCTCTTCCACACCAAAAGTGCGCACGGATCAATTGTGCGCCATGGCAGCCTTGCGGAGACAGACCGGGATTTTGCGGGCCGCCCGAGGGATTCTGCTGGATCACTCCGACAGGACCGGGGGACAGCCTCTATTTTCCGGGCATTAGCGATAAGCCACCCCCGGGTGATCCAGCAGAATGTCCGCCAACTCATCCACATACGGCACATTCCCTGGGGCGTCAGCCGCAATTCCATGGATAGCTGGATCCATGGATGCTTTGGAATTCCTTGCCACGGTGGGTGGGGTCGCGCGCGTGGGCCTACTGCGCGCCAGCGGCTATACGCCCTCAGCCATCCGCAAGTTGGCTTCCGCCGGGGCACACCAACCACGAAAAGGCGTGTGGGCCCTCCCGTCAGCGGATCAGGAATACCTCACGGCGATCCTCAATAACGGGCATGTCACCTGCGCGAGCGCAGCTTTACGCTACGGCCTGTGGATCAAGGACAAGCCCATGCGCGTGCACCTGGCTACGCGGCACTGCCGGGGCCGGGGCTTCGTCCGGCATGGCGGCCTACGCCTATCTCGGGAGAATGCCGTCCCCTTGGCATCCGTCGAGGACACTGTGATTCACGCATTGGTCTGCTTGCCAGAGGTCGATGCCATTTCGATTGCGCAGTCTGCCATACAGCAGTTCGGCATCCCGCGGGCCCTGCTCGAAAGCGAGATCTCCGCCAACTACTACGGAAACGCCAGGAGGCTTCTCGCCAAGGCAGACGGCCTGTCCGAATCCGTACCGGAGATCAGCGCCCGTCTGCTGTTCGAATCAGAAGGCCTGACATTCCGTCGCCAAGTCAAAATCCGCGGCGTGGGACGTGTGGACTTTCTCATTGGACGGTGGCTCATCGTTGAAGTCAACGGCTACGCCTTCCACAGCTCGCGGGAGGCTTGGAGGAAAGATATGGCACGCCTGAACGCTGCACAGGCACGTGGCTTTGACCTCCTGAGCTTCGCCCCCGAGCAGATTTGGAACAACCCGGAGCAGGTGATGGACGAAATCCGTGCCGTCCTCGCCCTGCACGACGAACAGAGGTGATCGCAACGACGGATTTTGCCGGATCATCGCCAGGGCGCAGAAGGCAAACCCATTGTTTTCGGGGGTGAGCGAACGCTGACTCCGGATGATCCAGCAGAATGTCCTGCTGGTCAGTCCGAATCGTGGAGATTCCGACGTTCTCCGCCCCCATCAGTCCTGGAAGTACTCGATCTTGGCGCCGATGGTGTTGAGCCGCTCGGCCAGGTCCTCGTATCCGCGCTCAATCACGTAGATGTTGCGCAACTCGGACGTGCCGCGGGCCGCCAGCATGGCCAACAACAGGCAAGCTGCGGGTCGGAGTGCCGGGGGGCATCCGACTTCCGCGCCGCGCCACTTGGTGGGGCCATTGACATAGATGCGGTGCGGATCGAGCAGTTGAACCTGGGCGCCGAGCTTGTTGAGTTCGGTCAGGTAGATGGCCCGGTTTTCGTAGACCCAGTCGTGGATCATGGTCTGGCCTTCGGCGTTGCCGGCGATGACCGCGAAGAACGGCAAGTTGTCGATGTTCAAACCCGGGAACGGCATCGGATGGATCTTGTCCTCCGGAGCGCGCAACCGTGATGGCTTGGTGGTGACATCCACCAGGCGCGTCCGTCCGTTGCGCGCAAAATACTCGCCGGAGATGTCGAGCTGTTGACCCATCTGCTCGAGCGTGGCAAGTTCGATCTCCATGAACTCGATGGGGACCCTGCAGATGGTGACTTCCGAGTTGGTCACGATGCCCGCGGTGATCAGGCTCATGGCCTCGATCGGGTCTTCGGACGGGAAGTACTCAATGTCGACGTCGATCGCCGGGCGCCCAGTGATCTTCAGGGTGGTTGTCCCGATGCCGTCGATGACCACGCCGAGCCCCTGCAGGTAGAAGCAAAGGTCCTGCACCATGTAATTGGGGCTGGCATTGCGGATCACTGTGGTACCGCTGCGGTGTGCGGCGGCCATGATGGCGTTCTCCGTTACGGTGTCACCGCGCTCCGTGAGCACGAAGGTGCGGTGCTCGCCGTCGGCCGGCGGCGCCTGCACGGAATAGAAGCCCGACTTGGCTTCCACGGAGAGTCCGAACTGCCGCAATGCCTGCATGTGCGGTTCCACGGTCCGGGTCCCGAGATCGCAACCGCCGGCGTAGGGCAGCTGGTACGAGGCAGCCTCATCGAGGAGCGGGCCGAGCAGCATGATGACGCTGCGGGTGCGGCGTGCGGCTTCCACGTCCATGGAGGCGAGGTCCAGCGTTTCCGGGCGGCGGATGCGCAGATCGTTGCCGTTCAGCCAGGTGCATTCGACGCCGATGGAGGTCAATACCTCGACAATCCGGTTGACTTCTTCGATCCGGGCGAGCCGTCGCAAGGTGGTGGTGCCGCGGTTGATGAGGCTCGCGCAAAGCAGTGCGACGCCGGCATTCTTACTGCTGTTGACGTCCACCGAGCCGGAGAGCGTACGTCCGCCCTCCACGCGCAGGTGGGTCATCTGCCGTTTGCCGACCTTGACGATGGTTCGCCCGAAGATCGACTCGAGGCGCTCGATCATGCGCAGGCTAAGGTTCTGCTTGCCTTGTTCCATGCGGGCAATGGCGCTTTGGCTGGTGCCCAGTTCCGAGGCGAGCTGTCCCTGTGTCCAGCCCTTTTCGCCGCGGGCGTCGCGAAGGAGGAGACCTACATGTTCGGCAGTCGGTTGCGTCATGATCAATAAATATCACAGATGGTCTAAGAATTGGAGATTCTGCGACGCAACCCGCTGATTCAGCCCGAGAATAGTCGTCTCGTGCGATAACTAAGTCGCAACGGCCGCCGTCGCGTGCCCGGGGCTGCCGGATGGCGGCCCGCCCAATACCCAACTGAGTCGCAGTTGTTGTCGTTTTGAAGCGTCAAAACGACAACAACTGCGAGTCAGTTGGGCTGCTTCAGCCAGACGAAGTGCCAGGTCCCTGCCCATTGGGCCGCGAGTACGGCCGCGGCAGCGATGACCAGCCCGCCGCCCAGAACCCAGACGTCCAGGCGGCTGTAGGTGGATTCGCGCGCCCAGGTCCGCCGTCCGCCGCCGAAGCCGCGCGCCTCCATGGTCACCGCCAAGCGGGACGCCCGTCGAATCGCCTGGACCAACAAGCCGAAGCTTTGGCCAAGCATGGCCTTGAACCGTTGCGGCGGACTTCCGTGCGAGCCGACACCCCGCGCGCGCCGTGCCATGCCGATGGTCTGCCACTCCTCCGCCATGAGTCCCACGAGCCGCAGGGCCGCCAGGGTACCCAAGACAAAACGGTGCGGCAGTTTCGCCTTTTGCGCCAGGGCATCGGCGAGATCGGTGGGATCAGTGCAACTCATCAGGAGAATGGCAGGCAGCGCTATGGCAAGACCCCGCAGCATGAAGCCGAGTCCAAGCTGAAGCGAGCCTTCGCTAATGGACCAGATCCCGACGTCGAGCAGTATCCTTCCGCTGTCGGCCGACAGGATCGCGGTGCTCCAACCTCCGAGCGCGGCCGCGATAATCAAGGGCCAGCCGCGCTGCCAGAGCAAGCGCACGGTGAGCCCCGCGAGGGGGAACAACGCCAATTCGCCGAGGAGCGCGGTCGAGGCTGACACCAAGTCGATGGACAACGCCAACACCAGGGTGATCAGGAAGACCGACACGAACTTGGCCAGCGGATTGGCGCGTGTCAGGAGGGCGTTGTTGCCGCGCAGGGTTAGGGCGTCCCTCATGCCGCACCTGATTCCTGCCGGGTGCCGCCTTGGAATGCAGGCTCGAGCCGCATCTCGGCGCCGCCCAGGACGGAGCTGAATTCCTGGTCGTGGGTCACGGAAACCACGGAGGTGCCGGCGTCGAGCAGTTCGGACAGGAACGACGCAAGCTCAGCCCACGTGTTCGCGTCCTGGCCGAAAGTGGGTTCGTCCAGCACCAGGACGCGGGGGTGCGCGGCGAGCACCGTCGCCACGGATAGCCGCCGTTTTTCGCCCCCGGAGAGCGTGTACGGATTGGCGTCCACGAGATGCCCCAAGCGCAGCCGTTCCAGCAACTCGTCCACCCGTTCCTCGCCATGGCCAAGATGCTTGGGGCCGAACATGAGCTCATCGAGGACGCGGCCGGTGACGAACTGGTGCTCGGGCTCTTGGAACACAGTCCCGATGCGGGAGATCAGCTGCTGGGCCTTCCACTTGAACGGGTCGGGGCCCGCGCCGTCGCTGAGCCCGACGGCGGCAGTCACCGCCCCGGATATCGGCGCCAACAGCCCCGCGAGGGTCAAAGCGAAGGTCGATTTTCCGGCGCCATTGGGACCGGTGATGGTCAGTGCCCGCCCGGCAAACACTTCGGCGTCGAGTCCGGACTGCACAGGACGCGGGGCGATCGTTTTGAACCCCCGGCGCCGTGTCCGTTCGCGGGACACCGCAAGCTCCTGGGTGGCGAGCAGCAACTCGCCCCCATTCCGGGAGCTCCCCGCCCCGGAGTCGGCCGCCGGTCCGGCGCCTGTTCCCGAACGTGGGCGGGTGGCCGGCACGTAACCAGGCACCCAGACGCCCGCAGCAGTGAGCATGTCCCTTGCTTGCGCCAGAACCGTGTCCGGGTCGCCGTCCAGAAGCACCGCCGGCGTCGAACCTCCCGCGGAGGAGGAACTGCCCGGCTGAAGCACCACAATCCGGTCCACGAGGTCTTTCCAGACCGATACCCGGTGTTCCACCACCACCAAGGTGGCGCCGGTCTTGTCCAGGCAGCGGCCCACGGCATCGCGCACTTCCAAGACGCCGGCCGGGTCAAGGTTGGCGGTCGGCTCGTCCAGGAGGATCAAGCCGGGCCGCATTGCCAGTATGCCGGCGAGCGCAAGGCGCTGTTTCTGCCCGCCCGAGAGGGCCGACGTCGGGTGGTCGAGCGAAAAGTTGCCGCTGGCACTGCCACCGGCCCTCCGCAGCAGCCCGACGTCGTCGAGCGCTTCATGGACCCGCTTCCAAATCTCGTCCCGCGGCACGCAAAGGTTCTCGGCGCCGAACGCGACGTCGTCGCCCAGGCGGGAAAGCACCACCTGGGTTTCGGGGTCCTGTTGCATGAGTCCGGCACGGCCCCGCTGGGCCTTCGGGGAAACGCCGTCAACCAGCAACGAGCCGGTCTCGTCGGCGTCGTCGCCTTCCTCGCCCAGCACGCCCGCCAGGGCATGGAGGAACGTCGACTTGCCTGCGCCCGAGGGGCCAAGCAGCAGGACGCGCTCGCCCGGACGGATGTCCAGGTCCAGGGCGTGGATGGCCTGCGTGGTGCGGCCGGCGTGCCGCCAGCCCCAGCCCTGCGCGGAAATGGCGGCGGGTCGCACCACGGCAGAGGTGCCGGAATCAGGACTGGGCATCAGGAAAAGACGGGCTCCGAGGCGGCCTTGCGTGACGCGAACGCGCTCAGGACACCGGTCCTGGCCAGGCCGCGGGTAGCGATCCAGGACAGGGCACCGGCAATGACGGCCCCGGAGATCGTGCAGAACACGATGTACGCGAGCTTGTCGACCGGTTCGTAGGCGATGTTCCAGCCCCACGGCAGGAAGGAGTCGTTCAGGCCGCAGAACAGGCCCGCACCGGCACCGGCCAGCAGGGACACCGGCAGGTTGAACTTCTTGTACATGAAGGCCAGGAAAATGAGTTCCGCACCGAGGCCCTGGAGCAGGCCCGAGATCAGCACCGTGGTGCCGTACTGGGAACCCATGATGAGCTCACTCGTGGCGGCCACTGTTTCGCAGAAAATTGCCGCACCGGGCTTGCGGACGATGAGCATGCCCAAGACTGCCGGAATCATCCAGCCGCCGGCGATCAGGCCGCTCAGGGGCGGGTAGCCGGCGGACATAGGTGTTGCAACCAAAGCCATCTGGTCCCATGCCCAGAAGATCACGCCACCGGCGATCGAGATGAGTGCCGCCACGACGATGTCCACGACGCGCCAGTTGTAACCAGGCTTGGTGAGGCCCGGCCTTGCAGAAATACCAGTCATTTTGTCCTCCTGAGGAACAGGAGGGGAAAGTGTTCCCGGTTGCCTGCGAGCGGCTTCCGCCGCGCCGGTCCGGACACTATGAGAACTCGACTCCCTTGCGCCGGTACTAGCCGGATCAGGTTCGAGGGTCTGCGGCTGTCCGCACTCTCAGCGCCCGTCCTCCGTGCCGCATTGCTGCGTGCCCGACGGCGGCGCTCCCCTGTCGTTATCAATCCACCCTTTTGGGCGTGGTTCAGTTTACACCTTGGCGGGGTTGCGGGCGCTGTGTTGGCGTCCGCGGAACGGTCACAAACACGCGGGGACGACGGATTCTGCTGGATCACTCGCCGGGTGAGCGCAGGCCGGCCCGGAATGGCGCGGGCGGCCGCAGAAACTGGGACAATGATCCAGCAGAATGTGACGCGGCAGAGCGGGCAAAGGAGCGGTCTTGGCAGGCAATGGCGAAGCGAACAGCACCACGGTGGCGGAACCGAGGCTCGCCGCAAGCGTGATCCTGGTCCGGGATGCCGCGGTTCCCGGGGGCTCTCAAGGTGCGGCGCAGGCTTTGGAGGTGTTCGTCCAGCACCGGGTTTCCACGATGGATTTCGCCGCGGGCATGGTGGTCTTCCCCGGGGGCCGGGTGGACCAGGTGGACAGCTCCGGCTGGGACTTCGCGGACGACGTCGTCGAGCAGCACGCCGCTGCATGGCACCGGAGCAGGATCGCCGTCGAGCCTGCCTCCGCCAGGTTCAACGCCGGCCGGGTGCTGGCGGCCGCGCAGCGTGAGGTGTTCGAAGAGGCCGGGCTGAAGCTTGACGCCGCCACCCTCCGCCCGTGGGCCAACTGGGTCACTCCGCAGGACCAGCCCAAGCGCTTCGACACGTACTTCTACCTTGCCTGCCCGGTTTCCGGTGCCGAGCCAAGGCACCAGACCACGGAAGCATCGTCGTCCTTGTGGATGCCCGTCCGCGGAATCCTGGACGCCGAAGACGCCGGAACACTCAAGCTCATGCCGCCCACGCTTGCGCTGCTGGATGAGCTCCTTGCCCTCGGCACAGTGGAAGCGATACTGGCCGAGGGCCGCGACATCGTGCCTGTCCGTCCAAAGCCCGGGGCCTTGGAGGAGTTCTTCCGGCAGAGGCGCCAAGCTCCATCCGTTGCTCCGGAACTGCCCTGAAGTGGGGTTAGGCTGGGGACGGTCCTGTTTCCACCCGCAAGGAGTCCCGGAATGAACCTCCTCATCAAACTGCTCGGCACCGGCGTGAGCATCGGCGCTGGCTTTGTCGGCACCAAGCTCGTCAATGCGCTGTGGGAAAAGTCCACCGGCAAGAAACCTCCCAAGGGTCACGATGACATGGAGGCAAGCCTGCGCTCTGCACTGACCTTCGCCCTGATTTCGGCGACTGTCAGCGCCGTCATCCAGGTTTTCGCAAGCCGCAGTACCCAGCGCGCCATCTCGCGTTTCTCGAAGACGCAGGACATCGTCTAGGCTGACGGCCCGCCGTTGGCGCCGTGAGGGCCTGGGCTCCCGCCGTTCCCGGTGTGGGGAGTTGTCGGGTCGGCTTGGGCTTTCTCCGCTGCCCGTTGACCGGCGGCCCGCAGCACCACGGCCTCGAGTTCGTCGATGCTCAGCAACTCGGGGTGCAGGTGCTTGGTCCGGTAGCCTGCGCGGCCCACCATGTGTGCGGACACCGGCACCGTCAGCAATTGGAAGATCCAAGCGACGGCCAGGATCGGCCACACCCACCATTCGCGCATCTGCAGCCCGATGGCCGCCAAGACGAGGAACAGCCCGAGCACTTGCGGCTTGGTAGCTGCGTGCATGCGGCTCATCAGGTCCGGGAAGCGCAACAGGCCGATCGCCGCGCCCAATGACATCACCGCACCGACGATCAGCAGCACCGCGGTGACGGCATCGATGACGGCATCCGCTCCGGTGGCGTCAGGAGTCATTGACCTGTCCTCTCCGGTCGGCCACGAAGCGCGCCACCGTCACCGATCCGATGAAACCGATCAGCGTCAGCGCGACGAGCAGCACGAGGTTGTTGAGGTGCCTGTTGACGGCCATGTCGATGGCCAGCGCAGCACCCAGTATGGCGAGCAGCACGTCCGAGGCGAGCACCCGGTCCAGCAGGGACGGCCCGACGGCGATCCTGTAGATCGCGCCGGCGGCGGCGAGGCTAAGGATCACCGCCGTGACGATCAGCACGATGTCTTTCACGAGCGAGCTCCCCTCGTTGCAGGCCAGCCTTCGGCCTGGAGTGCGTCCATTTCCGCCTGGGTACCCATGATCCGGATCAGCGAGGCCTCCGTGTCCTGGACTTCCTTGCGCAGCTTGGCGGTGTCCACATCGTTGCGGACATTGAGCCCATGGATATAGAGCGTGGACGTCGAGCGGTCCACCTCCACCACCAAGGAACCCGGAATCAGCGAAATCACGTGCCCTGTTGCGGTCACCATGAGGTCGGAATGGCTACGGAGGGGAACAGCGACGACGGCGTTGGTTACCAAGGGCCCGCGGAAGACCGCGAGGTACATGACCTGGAAGCTCGCGGCCACCACTTTGCCAAGGAACTCGACGGCGAAAGGAATGGCGCGCAGCACGTTGAATCGTCCGCTGAGCTCCACTGGAGGCAAGTAGAAGACCCTGGCTACCACTACGGCGATCAGCGCACCGAATACCAGGTTGCCGGGGCTGAAGTCCCGCCAGAGCGCACCCCACACGACCACCAGCCAGACCAGCAGGGGCAACTCGGTGCGGAACGAAATCCGCTTGCGGCTCACTTGCCAACCCCCTGCAGTGGGGTCGACGCACCCGGCGCAGCGATGCCCGGGACTTTGGCATTCTCGCCGAGCACGGAATGGATATACGCCGTTCGGTCCAGCATCTGTTCCGCGGAGTTGCCGGCCAATTGGAACAGCGGACCGGCGAAGACTGTCAGCGCCACGCCAAAGACCACCAACGCAGCGGTCGGCCCCACCATGGTCCTCGGAAGCAGGCCGACGGCCGCCGTGTCCTTGAGGACGGCGGCCGGGTAGTCAGCGTCCTCGGGCTTCCGCCAGAATGCGCGGTTCCAGACGCGGGCAATGGCCAGCAAGGTCAAGAGGCTCGTGACCACCCCGCCCACCACCAAGGTAATGGCCAGTGGTGTCCCGAGGGCGATGCCTGCCTGCAGGAGTCCGAGCTTCCCCAGGAACCCGGAGAAGGGCGGGATTCCCGCGAGGTTCATGGCCGGAATGAAGAACAAGAGCGCGAGGAGTGGAGACAGCTTTGCGAGCCCACCCAGCCTATCCACCGACGAGCTCCCACCGCGGCGCTCGATCAAGCCGGTCACCAGGAACAGGCTCGTTTGGACAGTGATGTGGTGGGCCACATAGAAGACGGCGGCAGCAAGCCCGGCTACGGAAGACATGGCAAGCCCGAACACCATGTAGCCGATGTGGCTGACCAAGGTGAAGGAGAGTAATCGTTTGATGTCGCTCTGGGCTATGGCACCGAGAATGCCCACGAGCATGGTGAGGAGCGCAACCACCATCAACGGGGTGTTCAAGGTATCGCCCGGGAAGAGCAGGGTCTCCGTGCGGACCATGGCGTAGACGCCCACCTTGGTGAGCAGACCGGCGAACACGGCAGTGACCGGTGCCGGTGCGGTCGGGTACGAGTCAGGCAGCCAGAAGGACAGCGGGAACACGGCGGCCTTGATGCCGAAGGCCACGAGCAGCATGACGTGGAGCAGGTTCCTGGTGCCCGGATCTAATTCGGCCAGCTTGATGGCGAGATCCGCCATGGTGATGGTTCCGGTGGCTCCGTAGATCATCGCAATGGCGATCAGGAACAACACCGATGACACGACGGAAACCACCACGTAGGTGACCCCTGCGCGGATGCGCGGACCGGTACCGCCCAGTGTCATGAGCACGTAGCTCGCCGTCAGCAGGATCTCGAAGCCGACGTACAGGTTGAAGAGATCACCGGTGAGGAAGGCGTTCGAGACACCGGCCACCAGGATCAGGTAGGTCGGGTGGAAGATCGACACCGGTGCCTCACGGTCGCCGTCGGCCATGCCCTGGCCGGTGGCGTAGATCAGCACCGCGAGGCTGATGACGGAGGAGACCACCAACATGAGCGAGGAGAACTGGTCCACCACCATCACCACGCCAAACGGCGGCTGCCAGCCGCCCAAGGTGACGGATGCTGTGCCTGTGGTCCATACCGAGGCAAGGAGCCAGCATTCCAGGAGCAACGTGAGGGACAACAAAGCGATGCTGACCGCGCGTTGGGCCAGCGGGTTCCTGTTCAGGGCGAACGTCAGTGCGGCACCGAGGATGGGAAGTACGACGGCGAGCGGCGCCAGGCTGGCGATGTTCACAGGGGGCCTCCTTCCTTGGCTGCTTCGGTGACTGCCGTAACCGGGAATTCGGAAGTTTCCTCGGGAACCACCGAGTCGTCTTCGGCGTCAAAGCTGGGTGTCTTCGCGACGCGCCTGTCTTCGGCGTCGTCCTGGATGTCGTCCTGCCGTGCCAATGCCCAGGTCCGGTAGATGATGCCGAGCATGAATGCCGTCACCGCGAAGGAAATCACGATCGACGTCAGGATCAACGCTTGCGGCAAAGGATCGTTGTAGTCGCGCGGATCCGTCGATTTGTTGAACAGCGGGGCAAGTCCGGCATAGCCACCCGTCGCGAGGATCAGCAGGTTGGTGGCGTTTGCCAGGAGCATGAGCCCCAGGAGAACGCGGGTCAAGCTGCGTTCCAGGATCAAATAGATCCCACAGGCGTAGAGCACTCCCATGACGATCAACAAGGTCAAGTTGACGCTCATGGGGTCCCCTTCCCGAGCGAGGTTGTTGCCGACTGCGCCGTGGTTGCGGCCGTTGGTGCGGAGGTGGGAACTTCCAATCGGGCATCCCCTGAATCCCGGACGTCTCCGCTGGCGGTCTCTTCGAAGTGTTCGTCGATCTCGGCTCCCAGGCTCCGCAGCACGTCCAGGGCCAGGCCTACGACCACGAGGTACACGCCGATGTCGAAGATCGTGGAGGTCACGAACTTGATGTCCCCGAACAACGGTAGCCAGAACTCGATGATGGCGCTTTGGAACACCTGGCCGCCCAGAAGCAACGGTACGAAGCCCGCTGCGGCCGCCGTCGCAAGGCCGGTTCCCAGCAGCATGCCGGCGCTGATCGGTGCGGCTTCCCGCAACTCGAACCGTCCGCCGGCCAAGTAACGGATGGTCAGGGCAAGCCCGGCCGTGAGTCCGCCGGCGAAGCCGCCACCCGGAAGATTGTGTCCCGCCAACAACAGGTACACGGAGAAAACGATCATCGAGTGGAAAATCAGCCGCGTGACCACTTCGAAGATGATGGAACGCCGTTCCGGTGCAAGGGTTCGGCCGGCCACGAGCCAGGGGTCCGTCAGGGAGCCCGCGAACTTGCGGACGAGTGCCAGTGAGGCGTCGTCGCGCGAACTGCCCCCGGCGGCGGCGCGCCTTCCCACCGTGCCCTCGGGAATGGTGGCGGCCTTGTTGAGGCGCTCGCCCCTGCTGCGGACAAAAATCAAGCTCGCGACGCCGGTGGCAGCGACCGCCAGCACCGAGATCTCGCCGAAGGTGTCCCACGCCCGGATGTCCACCAGCGTCACGTTGACCACGTTGAGTCCGCCGCCGCCTTCATAGGCCAGCCGGGGGAACGAAAGCGACACAGGCTCGGCGATGCGGGCGCCCATCGCGTAGATCGCCACGAAGATCATGGTGACCGCGAACGCCACGCCAATGATGACGCGAACCACCCGGTACTTGCCGCCGGTGCGGTCACGGAGCTCCGGAGGGAGGCTGCGCATCGCCAGCACGAAGGCCACCAGGATGATGGTCTCCACCAGCATTTGCGTCAATGCGAGGTCCGGGGCTCCCTGCAACGCGAACATGAGTGCGATGCCGTAGCCGGTGACCGACACCATCAGCACGGCGAGGAAGCGCTTATTGGCACGGACGGCCGCGAGAGCGCCAACAACGATTCCTGCCGCGGCGATGAGCTGGAGCGGGGAATTCGGGTCGATCACATAGAGCCCGCCCGGGAGCGGCTTGTTGGCCACGATGAGTGCCGTCAAGGGGACAGCGAAAGCCACCGTGAGGATCACCGCAAGGTAGAAGTACAGGGAACCGCGCTGCGTGCGCCCCGTGACCCACACGGCGACGTCGTCCAGGGCTCCGATGGAGCGCTGGTACGCGCGGTCGCCGTCCACCCAGTCCGGGATACGGCCCTGCGCTCGCGACACGACGTTCCGGCCGTAGAACATCGCGACGCCGGCCGCGAACGTCCCGGCGGTCAGTCCCAAGGCGGGCGTCAGACCGTGCCACAGCGCGAGGTGGCTGGCGCTGGCTGCGTTTGTTCCGGCAGCGTTTGTTCCGACTGCGTTGGTTCCGGCAGCGGGTTCCACAAAAAGCGCCGCATACGGCTGGATCCAGCCGTCAACGGGATCCGGCCACAGGCCGTACACGATGGTGAGGAAGCTCAAGATGGCCGGAGCCGCCAGGAACGATGGCTGGATGGCCTTGAAGGGCGTCCGTTCCACGCCCGGCTTGGTGGCGAACGCACCCCACATGAAGCGGGCACTGTAAGCGAATGTGAGGATGGACCCCAGCACCAAGCCGACTAGCAGGACCAGCCCCCACGGTTGGGAAGCAGGGCCAGTACCGGAGTGATCTGTGCCGTAGTGGACGAACGCTTCGAACACGGATTCCTTGGCCACGAAACCCGCCAGCGGAGGTATGCCGGCCATGGACGCGGCAGCGATGCCCGCCACGATGGCGAGCGCCCTTGAGGACTTGTATACGCCGGAGAGCTTGCGGATATCGCGCGTGCCGGATTGGTGGTCGATGATGCCCACCACCAGGAACAACGCGGCCTTGAAGAGTCCGTGCGCCAGCAACAGCGCGAGGCCGGCCAGTGCGGCGTCGGGCCGGCCGAGACCCACCACCATGGTGAGGAAGCCGAGCTGGCTGACGGTTCCATAGGCAAGGATGAGTTTGACGTCGGTCTGCCGGAGCGCCCGGTAGCCGCCTACCAGCATCGTCGCCAGGCCGAGCCCGAGCACCAGCGGCAACCAGTAGGGGCTTTGGCTGAATCCCGGAGCCAGGCGGGCCACGATGTAGATGCCGGCCTTCACCATGGCCGCTGCGTGCAAGTAAGCGCTCACCGGGGTGGGCGCGGCCATGGCGCCCGGGAGCCAGAAGTGGAAGGGGACCAGCGCCGATTTGGTAATCGCACCTACCAGGATGAGTACGACGGCGGCGGCAACCGCACCTTGCGCAGGTCCCGTGACGAGGGTGGCCGCTTGGGTCATGATCGCCGAAATCCGGTATGTTCCGGAGGCCTGGCCCAGAATGATGAGGCCCACGAGCATGGCCAGGCCCCCGGCGGTGGTGACCATGAGCGCCTGCAAAGCCGAGCGCCGCGCGGATAGTCGGGTCCGCGCATAACCGATCAGCAGGTAGGACAGGACGGTGGTGAGTTCCCAGAAGATGAACATCATCAGGAGGTCGTCCGCCGTCACCAGGCCGAACATCGCGCCGGCGAAGGCAAGCAACTGGGCCCCGAATCCGCCGAGGTCGGCATCCTTGTTCTTGAAGTACCGGGCGCAATAGACCAGGACCAACGCGCCGACCCCCAGGACCAGCAAGGACATCACCCACGCCAGGACGTCCATGCGGAAGGCGAATTCAAGCTTGAGGTTCGGAATCCATGGGAGGGTCTCTTCGATGAAGCCGCCCGTGGCGGCTCCGCCTTTTCCGGGATAGATCCGGTCGTACTGCAGGAGCAGCCAGACAAAGGCGAGGGCGGGAACTGCTGCAAGGACGTAGAAGGCATTCCGTTGAAGTTTCCGGAAGATCCAGGGCGCCACAGTTGCCGCTGCAAAGGTCACGGCAAGAACTGTGATCACTGGAATCTCCGCAAAGTCAGGAATAAGTTGTCAAAAGTTGGAGCAGGCGGTCAAGCGTTGGGTTCGGTGCAGGTAGTTTATCAACCATGAACATGGCAACTGCGCCTGAGGCCCCGCACCCGTCATCCGAGCTTGCTTCGGGGCCTGCCCTGTCGAACAAGGGCCAAATCCTTGCGTGGGCATCCTGGGACTGGGGTTCCGCGGCATTCAATGCCGTCATGACCACCTTCGTGTTCACCGTCTACCTGACGTCCAAGGCATTTGGCGGGGAAGACTCGGCGTCGGCGACGTTGGGTGCCGCGCTGGCGATTGCCGGCGTCGCGATTGCGCTCCTGGCACCGGTCACCGGTCAGCGCTCCGACTCCGGTGGCCGCAGGAAACTGTGGCTGGCGGTCAACACCGCCCTCGTGGCTGTCCTCACGGGCTCGTGCTTCTTCGTTTTCCCCAAGCCCGAGTTCCTGCTGCTGGGCGTCACGTTGGTTGCGCTCGGAAATGTGTTTTTCGAGTTCGCCGGTGTCAATTACAACGCCATGCTGGCACAGATCTCCACCCCTGCCAATATCGGCAAAGTGAGCGGCTTCGGTTGGGGAATGGGGTATCTGGGCGGGATTATCGCGCTGCTCGCGGTGCTGCAGCTTTTCGTCCAGCCGTCTTTTGAATGGTTCGGGGCCTCCACCCAGGACAGCCTGAATATCAGGCTCGTGGCTGTCTTTTCCGCGCTCTGGTTCTTCATCTTCGCGCTACCGGTCCTCTTCGCCGTGCCGGAGCTCTCCGTCAAGAAAGCGGAATCCCGGCTCGGGTTCCTGGCCTCTTATGGTTTGCTCGTCCGCCGGATCAAGGCCATCTATCGAACCAGCCCGCACACCATCTACTTCCTGCTCGCGAGCGCCATCTTCCGCGACGGCCTGGCGGCGGTCTTCACCTTCGGAGGGGTCATTGCTGCCGGGACTTTTGGATTCGAGCTCAAACAAGTCATCTTCTTCGCGATTTTCGGCAATGTGGTGGCCGCCGTTGGCGCCATGATCGGCGGATTCCTGGACGACAGGATCGGGCCCAAGTCCGTCATCGTCATTTCCCTCATGGGACTCCTGGTCGCCGGCACCGTCATCCTGGTGCTTGGCAACGGCGACTACGTATTCTTCGGGACCCATTGGGCAGGCAGCACCACTTTCTGGGTGTTCGGACTGTTCCTGTGCCTCTTCGTGGGACCGGCGCAAGCTTCCTCCCGCGCCTACCTCGCGAGGCTGGCGCCCGACGGCGAATCCGGCGAGCTGTTCGGGCTCTACGCCACCACCGGCCGGGCCGTGAGCTTCCTGGCGCCGGCACTTTTCACCCTGTGCATCACCTTGGCCACGCCCCTGGTTGCCCCTGGCGCGGCCCAACGCTGGGGGATCCTGGGCATCATGGTGGTGCTCCTGGCCGGCTTGCTGGTGATCTTGCCCGTCAGGGCACCCGACAAGACCGAAATCGCCACAGTTCCGCTGAGCTGACAGCTGGGGCTCACGCAATCTGCCACAAACCCTTGATCTTTGATTGTTAGTAGAGTTTACTAACTCACATGGAAGCCCTTCGTGACCGCCAGCGCACCGATCGAGCAAGCGCAGCGACCCTGCCTTCGGACGGGCGCGCCCACAATCTCTCCTTGGTGCGCCAAACGCTCCACTCTGCAGGGGCGATGAGCCGTGCGGAACTTTCCCGGGTCCTGGGCCTGACCCGTGTCACGGTATCGGACCTCGTCTCGGACCTCCTCGAACGCGGCCACGTCGTGGAACTGGGACAGTCCGATGAAGTCCGCCCCGGCAAGCCGGCCATCCTGGTAGACATCAACCGCCGGGGCCTCCAAGTGATCGGCATGGACTTGGCGGAAAATTCCGTGCTGCGTGCCGCCGTCCTGGACCTTGACGGCAACATCCTCGAAAGGGTCGAGCGGTCCATCTCCGAGGAGACCGGCCCGGACGTCGTCAACGAGGTCCTCGAACTCGCTTCGGAAGCCGTCGGCCGGGCCACCGCCACGCTGCTCGGGATCGGCGTCGGGACCCCCGGCATCGTCAATGCGGGCGGCGAGGTCACCACGGCCCCCAACTTCGGATGGACGGACATCGCCCTGCGCGATCTCCTCCAGGAGCGGACCGGCCTTCCGACCCTCGTTTCCAACGATGCCGACGCCGCAGTCCATGCGGACCACACTTTCGGCGGCGGCAGCGACGACGAAATCCTCGTGAAGATCGGCCGCGGTGTCGGTTCAGGACTCATCGTGGGCGGCAGGCGTGCCCGGGGCGCCCACTCCGCGGCTGGCGAAATCGGCCACGTCACAGTCGGCACCGACGGCGGGACCGTGTGCAAGTGCGGTAAAACAGGCTGCCTCGAAACCTGGATGTCAGTCCCCAGCCTCGAACGTGCCCTGGCCGAAGCGGCGGCGAGCTCCGAACCGGAGGCCGCGGCCGCCGTCGTACTCCGGGAAGCGGGCGAGCGGCTCGCCATCGCCCTCGCGCCCGTGGTTGGCGCCCTCGATTTGGGCGAAGTGGTCCTCAGCGGACCCCGGGAGCTTTTGGAAGGCCCCCTTCTCAACGCCGTCCAGCAGACCCTGCTTGAGCGGCTCTTGCACCAGGACCCTTCACCGGTGTCCGTCCGTCTCGCGGCAGACGCACAGGACATCGTCCTGCGCGGAGCCGCCGTGATGGTCCTGTGGAACCAGCTTGGTGTGGCCTGAGTGCCGCCCCGCCGTTTCCAACCCTGACTACAGACCAAGCATCCCTTCGAAGGAGCCGGACATGGACACGATTCAGTCCCCCGCTACTCAGTCTCTTGCCACCGGGCCAGCCCGCGCCCACCTCCGCCGTCTCGCGGCAGGCACACTCATGCCCGGATTTACCGGCATCGCGGTCCCCGTCTGGATCCTTGAAGCGTACGACGCCGGGTTGGCGGCTGTGTGCCTCTACGGCACCAACGTGGCGTCCCCCGTCCAGTTGCGCGAGCTCTGCGCCGGGCTCCGCGCACATTCCCCGAACACGCTCATCGCCGTCGATGAAGAGGGCGGCGATGTCACGAGGCTGCACTACCTCACGGGATCGACGCAGCCCGGGAACGCGGTGCTCGGGCGTCTGGACGACGTCGAACTGACCGCCGCCAGCGCCAGCGCCATCGGCCACGAGCTCGCAGGCCTGGGCATCAACTTGAACCTGGCCCCGGATGCCGACGTCAATTCCGCTCCGGACAATCCCGTGATCGGCGTGCGTAGCTTCGGGGCCGAACCGGGCCTGGTGGCACGGCATACCGCCGCCTGGATCCGTGGACTCGAAGACGCCGGTGTTGCGTCCTGTGCCAAGCACTTCCCGGGCCACGGCGACACCACCACCGACTCCCATCTGGCGCTCCCCCGGGTCACGGCCGACGCCGCCACCTTGGACGCACGCGAACTGGTCCCGTTCCGCGCGCTCGTCGCGGCTCGCGGGGCCACCGTCATGACGAGCCATATCCTGGTCGAAGCCCTGGACCCGGACCACCCCGCCACGTTCTCCCCGCGCATCCTGCAGGACCTGCTGCGCCGTGATATGGGGTTCGAGGGCGTCATCATCACGGACGCCCTGGACATGGCCGGCGCGTCCGCCCAGACCGGCATTCCGGAAGCAGCCGTCCGCGCACTGATCGCCGGGGCGGACCTGCTGTGCCTTGGTTCGGAGACCGGACCGGCCCTCTTCGAACAGACGATCACCGCGATCGCCGATGCCGTTGGCGACGGGCGGCTGCCCATGGAACGTCTGGCAGACGCTGTTGCCCGCACGCAAGCACTGTCCTCGCGGTTCCCCGCCGCGGGTGCCGCGGAAATCCAGGAAGCCGCCATCAGGGGCCAGCTCGGCCTGCCCGGCCAGCCGCAGCATGCCGGGGTGCCTGCCGAGCCGAAGGCGCTCGACGGGGAGCGCATCGCCGAGGCCTTCGAGGTGTCTGAAGCCGCCGAAAGGTGGCTGGCGCGGGAGGAACCCGTAGCGATCGTGCAGGTCGAAACCGGGTCCAATTTCGCGGTCGGCCGCGTGCCGTGGGGCCCTGCCGCCACAACTTCGGCAGTGGTCCGCGAAGGCGAGGTGCCCGACGGCGCGCGGGTCGCCGTCGTCGGGCGCGGCTTGGATGCCGAACACCCGCTGTGGACCGTCTTCGCCCGCTTGAGGGCCGAGGGGCACGCGGTGATCGCCGTCGAGTGCGGCTGGCCGCGCGGCGGGGCGGACATCGTAACCTATGGTGCGTCGCTCACGGTGTCCCAGGCCCTGACGGCGCTGCTGAACGGCACTGCCAAAGCCTGACCGCACCACGCCCAATCCATCGACAGAAAGTTGCCATGGAAGTCATTGTCACGCCCACTCCGGAATCGGCTGCTTCGGCCGCCGCCCAAGCCGTCCTCTCAGGACTCCCTGCGGGCGCGGGACCAGTACTGGGACTGGCCACCGGTTCGTCTCCGCTGGGACTGTATGCGGAGCTCGCAGCCGCGGCCGCTGCGGGACGCGTGGATTTCTCGGCCGCCAAGGGATTCGCCTTGGACGAATATGTGGGCCTTCCGGCTGGACATGTCCAGTCCTACCGCGAGGTCCTGATCCGCGAGGTCTGCGAAGTCATCGGGCTTCCCATGGCCGGGCTGAATGTCCCCGACGATAGCGGCGCCACCCAGGCCGAGCTCGAAGCGGGAGCGGCTGCCTACGACGCCGCCATAGCTGTCGCCGGCGGGGTCGACGTGCAGATCCTCGGCATCGGCGCCAACGGCCATGTGGGCTTCAATGAGCCCGGATCCTCGCTGTCCTCGCGGACCCGTTTGAAGCGGCTCACGGCCCGCACGAGGCTGGACAACGCCCGCTTCTTCGAGCACGACGGCGACGTCCCGACCCACTGCATCACCCAAGGATTGGGGACCGTGCTGGAGGCGCGCCGGCTGGTGCTCATCGCCACCGGCGCCGCGAAGGCCGCCGCGGTCGCTGCCGCCGTCGAGGGCCCGCTGACGGCGTCGTGCCCGGGTTCGATCCTGCAATGGCATGCCGACGCCGTGGTGGTTCTCGACGAGGCGGCAGCGTCCGGATTGGCTAACCGCGAGTACTACGACGACGCCGCGCGCGGCCTGGCTTTGGCCCCCTAGAAAGGCGCGGGCCGCTTTGCGCGACGGCCCCGAGTGGCATCATTCCGCCGCCCCTTCAAGAGGGCTAGGGTGGACGTATGAACGTGGATGAGACAGAACTTCCAGGCCTCGGGGTCCGCAAGGATTTCATCACGGCCTCGGGACGCCGGATCGGTGTTGTCGAGATGCGGGAGGGTGAGACCGAGCTTTTCGTCTCCACGTGGGACGATCCCGATACCTGCCAGGCATCCATCCCGTTGACCGCAGACGAAGCCGCCGCCCTGGGCAACCTCCTGGGCGGTCAGCACATCGCCATGCGTTTGGCCGAAGCCCACAAGGAAATCCCCGGCATTGTCACGCGGCAGTTCTCCATCACCGCTGACTCCCCTTTCAACAACCAGCCCATGGGCAAAGCCCAGATCCGCACCCGCAGTGGTGTCTCGATCGTGGCGATCATGCGCGAAGGCGAAGTGGTTCCCTCACCGGCTCCCGACGTCGTCCTTCACACGGGTGATCTGCTGGTGGCTGTCGGTACGCAGGAAGGTCTTGACTCTGCGGCTGCCATTCTGCGCAACGGCTGACGTTCATGGACCCCCTGGCCCTGACCCTCATTGAGCTGGGCGCAGTCGTTTTCTGTCTCGGCCTCTTGGCTCGCTTGGCCGGCAGGATCGGCATGTCCCCCATTCCGCTCTATCTGGTGGGGGGACTGGCGTTCGGGGCGGGTGGACTGATCAAACTGGATGGCATGCACGAGTTCGCCCATCTTTCCGGCGAAATCGGTGTCATCCTGCTCCTGTTGATGCTCGGCTTGGAATATACGGCGGCGGAACTCGTCACGGGGCTGAGGCGCTCGTGGCAAGCCGGTGTGCTGGACCTGGTGTTGAACTTTCTTCCGGGTGCCGGCATCGCCGTGTGGCTCGGTTGGGGGCTTGTCGGGGCGATCGTCATGGGCGGTGTCACCTATATTTCTTCCTCCGGCATCGCCGCGAAGGTGATCACGGACCTCGGCCGGATCGGTAACCGTGAGACGCCGGTGGTGCTGGCCATCTTGGTTTTCGAAGACCTCACCATGGCCATCTACCTTCCGATCCTGACGGCGATCCTCGCAGGCGTGGGCTTCCTGGGCGGGCTCCAGACGGTGGGTATTGCGCTGGCCGTGGTCACCTTGGTGCTGGTGGTGGCCCTCAAACACGGCCACCGGGTATCCCAGGCCGTGCACAGCGAAAACTCCGAAGTCTTCCTGCTCAATCTCCTCGGAGCCGCGCTCTTGGTGGCCGGCATCGCGTCCGCCCTCCAGGTCTCCGCGGCCGTGGGGGCGTTCATGCTGGGCATTGCGATTTCGGGGGCAACGGCCCACAACGCGACGCGGATCCTTGAACCGCTCCGGGATCTCTTCGCGGCCATCTTCTTCGTAGCCTTCGGCCTCAACACGGACCCGTCCAGCATCCCGCCGGTCCTGGGCTGGGCGCTGCTCCTTGCACTCGCGACAGCCGTGACCAAGGTACTGACCGGATTCTGGGCGGCAAAGCGGGCAGGGATCGCCGTTCCCGGCCGTTTCCGCGCAGGAGCCGCCCTGATTGCCCGCGGTGAATTCTCCATTGTCATCGCAGGCCTGGCCGTGGCGTCGGGAGTCGTACCGCGCGAGCTTGCCGCCCTCGCTACCGCGTATGTGCTGCTCATGGCCATCATCGGACCGCTCGCAGCCCGCTTCGTGGAGCCGACGGTCAAGGCCTTCCGCAAGTCCTCACGCAAACCGAAGGCCTCCGAGCCTATTGCGTCCTTCGAAGCGTGAGCATCGGCCGTTCCCCGACGCCCGCTCACTTTTGGGGCGTTTCCTTTGGACGCTCGCTCACATGATGAGCGAGCGTCTCCGCTATTGCCCGCATATCTGAGCGAGCGTCTTGGAAAACCCAAGCAGGCAGGGGCTAGACCGTCGTCCGGTGGAAGTTCAAGTGGCTGCGGCTCGCGGTGGGGCCGCGCTGGCCTTGGTAACGGTTGCCGTATCCGCCGGAACCATAGGGATGCTCAGCCGCCGAGGAGAGCCGGAAGAAGCACAACTGGCCGATCTTCATGCCGGGCCACAGCTTGATGGGCAACGTGGCAACGTTGGACAGCTCCAAGGTCACATGGCCTGAGAACCCGGGGTCGATGAAGCCGGCCGTGGAGTGCGTCAGGAGGCCGAGGCGCCCCAGCGAAGACTTTCCTTCAAGGCGTGCGGCGACGTCGTCCGGCAGGCTCACGGTCTCGTACGTTGAACCGAGCACGAACTCGCCCGGGTGCAGGATGAAGGGTTCGTCGCCCTCCACCTCAACCAGGCGGGTCAGCTCAGGCTGCTCCTCGGAGGGGTCGATGTGCGCGTATTTGTGGTTGTCGAACAGCCGGAAGAAGCGGTCAATCCTCACATCCACCGAGGACGGCTGAACCATCGCGGGGTCGTAGGGCTCCAGGACGATACGTCGGGAGTCGATTTCGGCACGTATGTCGCGGTCAGAGATCAGCACAGGATCAAAAGTACCGTATCCACCCCGTACCCCGTGGTGCCGGAGTGGCGCATGGGACTATAGTGCACCACATAGACTGCCGTTACCGCTGTTGTATTTGGGAACGGTGGCACGATGCGAATCTGGGGAAACATTGAGACGAATTGCGGTGCCCGTTGCCGTAGTGGTGGCCTGCCTTCTCACGGTGATGGCCCCTGCCTCCGGACCGCGAACCGTCCCGGCCCTGCCCTCCGGAACTGCCGCCCCTTCCATCTCAAACACCACCGCAAGCGCTGAAAGTACGACGACGGCGTCCGCACCGCCGTCGGGATCCGGCCTTTCACAGGCCGCACCTGCGCCGGGGTCACCAACTGCCACCCCCGCAGCACCAGCAGCGGCCGCCCCCGCCCAAGCGGCACCCGCTGCTGCGGGCACCGCGTCAACGGTCCAAGCCGCGGCCACGCCCGCGCAGGCAAGCCCCCCCCGTCGCCCCAGGCAACGGCACGTCACCC